>CANHXV010000138.1 GCA_947464665.1 Comamonadaceae bacterium | reverse complement strand
TTTTTGGCGCACTGAAGTGCGCGATGTCACCCAATATGTGGCAGGTTTCAACTTCTATTTCAACGCGCCTTGGCAAAGCCCTTGGCTTTCCTTTGATGCGTTGAACTATCCGCAAGGAAGCTTGGCCACCTTTGTAGATGCCATTCCGATTTATGCGTTCCTGCTCAAATTGATTGTGCCCAGCACTTGGGCGCCTTTCAATCCGTACGGGGCTTGGGTGGGACTTTGTTTTTTGCTTCAAGCAGTCGGTGGCTGGTGGATTGCCAAAGAACTTAGAACCAAGTCTTGGGTGTTTCTTGTCACATTGGTGGGCTTGCTGTTGAGTTTTCCTGCGTTGCTGGATCGCATTGGTCATATTTCACTGATGTCGCACTGGCTGCTCTTGTTTGCCTTGGCGCTGTACTTGAAAACACACAAGCAAGCAGCATGGCCCTTGAAAAGCTGGGCGGCTTTGTGCATCTTGGCTTTTTACATCAACATTTATGTGTGTGTCATGGTGTGTGGCGTATTTGCAAGTGCTTGGTTAAGTGCGCCACCCCAAGCAGCCATCAAGCGAGTTCAGGCCCTTGTGCTTCCTGCCGTGTTGTTGCTTGCAACAGCTTTTTTTGCGGTGTGGCCCTTGCCAAGCGGAAATCCAACGCCGGAGTTTGGATTTGGTTATTACTCGTTGAACCTTGCGTCACCTTGGATGGGCGGGAGCATATTGCCTTTGCCAACATGGTTAGGTCTGAACCCCATTGCAGGGTTCACTTATGTGGGTCAGGCGGGGCAGTACGAGGGTTTTAATTATGTGGGTTTGGGTGTGCTTCTACTCGTTTGTGCAAGTGCCGTGCGAATGCTGCAATCTGCCAAACGTCATAAGTCATTGTTCACATTGATGATCGTATTCACAGTCTATGCCTTGTCTGATCGGGTGTTTTTAGGGCAGCACGCCCTCCTTGAATTTCACTACCCTCAATGGCTATTGCCCCTCACCTCGCAGTTTCGTGCATCTGGTCGATTCTTTTGGTTGGCAGGGTATGCGTTGACGATCTGGTCGCTTTATCAAATCTACCAGGCCCTTAAGCCTCGCCAGTTTGCAGTTGTTGCCTTGGTGGTCAGCGTGATCCAGTTGATGGACCTGCAGGGTGTCTATCAGGGCTTGAGTTTCAGACTCCATCGAGAAGACGCTGCGGTCATAAACACCTCCCAATGGGATGCCGCAATAGGTTCAGAGGTTCGCGTCTTGTATGCTTACCCTAAGTTCAAGTGTGGCAAAGACCCCCAAAACACCTTGTTACCCCTCATGAAATATGCTTCGGAGCGTCAATTGAAGCTGAACACCGGCTACATTGCTCGCTATACCCCTGATTGTTTAGACATGAAAGCTGAAGTGGCCCTTTCCAACCCCGCAACATCGGCCTATGTGTTGAGCAGTGGCGCCTTGGCCGCTGGCGTGCCTGCCGAAACAATTTTTCCCAGTTCTTGGGCGGTCCGTTGTGAGCCCATTGATTTTGCACAGGTCTGCCAAGTCACTCAATGGCCAAAGACACCATGAAACTGAAAACGGTCTCATTGATCATTCCCTTCTTCAACGAAGCTTTGGGTGTTGCGCCTTTTTTTCAGCGTTTGACTCAAACATGCGACCTACTCAAAACGCGTTACGTGTTTCAAATGGTCTGCATCAACGATGGAAGTTCAGACGAGACCTTGGTTGAATTGGTGAAGGCCAAGGAAACGCTGCCCAACATCGTCATCCTTGATTTTTCGCGCAACTTTGGCAAAGAGGCCGCTTTAACAGCAGGTTTGCACCACGCCACCGGCGATGCCATCATTCCAATGGATGGCGATTTGCAGCATCCGCCAGAGGTCTTGCCTTTGCTGCTCGAAAAATGGGAAGAGGGCTTTGAGGTGGTGCTGGCGCAAAGAATCAGCCGACACACAGACCCCCAATTTCAAAAAATAGCCGCTCAACTTTTCTACAAGTTGAATCAAAAAATTTCGCAAATCCACATGCCGCCTGATGTAGGTGATTTTCGCTTGATGGACCGCCGAGTGGTGGAGGCCGTTAAACAACTGCGTGAAAACAATCGATTTATGAAAGGCATTTTTGCTTGGGTGGGTTTCAAATCCGTGAAGGTGCCTTTCGAAGTTGAGGCCAGAGCCGCTGGCACTTCGAGTTTCAATGCCTGGAAACTTTGGAATTTGGCATTGGATGGCATTACAAGCTTCAGCACCGTGCCACTCAGGGTCTGGACCTATTTGGGTGGTCTGGTATCGCTTTCAGCATTTGTCTATGCCAGTTACATCTTCATTCGAACTTTGGTGTTCGGCGTTGACACACCAGGCTATGCTTCCCTCATGATTGCCATTCTCTTTTTGGGTGGTGTTCAACTCATTGGCATCGGTGTCTTGGGTGAATATTTAGGTCGTGTGTACTCCGAAGTGAAAGCCAGACCAACTTACATCATTCGGCAAGTGATTGAGTGAGGGTGCTGTGCTGAAATTTTCCGGTCAATTTGCCAAATTCGGATTGGTGGGCCTGATCAATACATTGATCCATGCCGCTGTCTTGTTTGCCGCGGTTGAAGTGTCAAAGCTTCACCCTGTCGTGGGCAATTTCCTGGCTTTTACAGTGGCCAACATGGCCTCGTTCATCATGAACAGCTTTTGGACATTCAAGACCGCACCCGAAGTTCGTCGGTACGGTCAATTTTTGACAAGCTCCTTGCTTGCGCTTGGCCTCACACTGGGCATTGCTGGAATTTTTGAATGGCTGGGCATTCACTATGGGCTAGGCTTCTTGTGTATTATTTTGCTGGTACCTGCTCTGAATTATTGGATGCTCAAACGTTGGGCTTTTGCGGATCATTGAGAAAACAAACATGCCCCTAATTACTGGTACCAAGAAAAACGACACCTTGCTGGGCAGTCCTGACGACGACACCCTGTATGGCTTGGAAGGCGACGACTACATCCAAGGCGGCGATGGGTTTGACACCCTGAATGGGGGCGAAGGCAACGACACCCTGAGTAAATATTTGAGCGCAGGCAATGGTATTTTTGTGGGTGGCGCTGGCAACGACAAAATTTGGGGCGGCGAGGGCAATGACCAAATGGACGGGGGCGATGACGATGACACCCTCCAAGGCGATGCCGGTAACGACGCCCTCCAAGGTGGTGCTGGTAAAGATGAACTGTTTGGCGAGGCCGGTAACGACACCCTTGACGGTGGTACCGGTGCCGATCAAATGTATGGAGGCGAAGGCAACGACACTTATTTTGTCGACAACATCGAGGACTACATCAGTGACTTTTTAGGTTCTGATGTGGCCAATGTCTCTGTTAATTTTGCCAAAATTCCCAGCAGCATTGAAAAAGTGAACTATGTCAACGGTGCGTTGGCATTGCCTTACTGGGTCGATGCATTGCTACCCAATCAAGCCAATGGCCAGTATTTCAATTCATTGTTAGGCAGCGCCAGAACCTTCCAATACGCCTTTCCTTCAACACTGCCTACCTACAACACAGCCAAAGAAGATGCCTTGGGGTATACAGGTTTTTCAAGCACTCAAATGGCACAAGTCGAAAAGGCGCTGACTTACATCGCCTCTTTGATCAATGTGAAATTTCAAAAAACCACCGACGCCGCTGCATTGAACACACTGGCCTTCGCCAACAATCAGCAAAAAGACAGTGCGGGTTACGCATTTGCACCTGGCGATTCATTGGGTGACAGTGACTTGTTCTTTCACATCGATGCGAGCAACGCCAAATTTGCCGATGGAACTTATGGTGCACTGACCTTGATCCATGAAATCGGTCATGCCTTGGGATTGAAGCATCCCTTCTCGGCGCAACAGGCCGGTGGCGGGCGGGCAGACCCACCTTATTTACCCACCGCAGAAGACAAGACCGCTTGGACTGTGATGAGTTACACCGTGTCGGCAGCGCAGTATCAACTTCAGTACAGCCCGCTTGACATTGCGGCCTTGCAATACATTTACGGCCCCAACCCTACCGCGAGAACTGGCAACGACACGTACACGGTGTCAGAGTCGAGTAGCAATTTCATTTGGGATGGTGCCGGCTCAGACACCCTAGACCTATCGGCTGCCAGGCAAGGTGGCAGCTTCTATCTCACACCGGGCTACTGGAGCTATTTTGGCAATGCAGCTGCCAGCAGCATCACGGCGGCTGGCCAAGTGACCATCAACTTTGGCACCCAAATTGAAAATCTGGTGGGCTCTAATTTTGCAGACAAACTCTATGGCAATGAGTTGGCCAACCTCATCACAGGGGGCGCAGGAGACGACACCCTCGACGGTGGCGCAGGCAATGACATTTTGGTGGGCGGAACTGGCAACGATGTGATTACAGGCGGCGCCGGCTTTGACGTGTTCAGTGCCAGCGACAGTTTGGCCTACTACAAAGTTAGCCGAACCTCTGCAGGCTATCAAGTCTTAGACACTCGGAGTTCGAACGGCACAGACACCCTCACGCAAATTGAAAGCCTGCAATTTTCAGACAAAAATATCAATCTCTTTGTGCAAGACAAAGCGGCGGCCATGGGAATTAAGCAAACCCAGCAACTGTCTGAACTTTACGTGGCTTTCTTCAACCGAGTGCCCGATGCCGATGGCATGAGTTATTGGTTAGACCAAGCCAAGGCAGGCCAAAGTTTCAATCAAATTGCCGAATCTTTTTACAACGCTGGCGTGGCCTATTCGCAGCTCACGGGGTTTTCTAGCACCATGAGCAATGCCGATTTCATCAATGTCATCTACAAAAATGTGCTGGGCCGAAAAGAGGGCGCTGACGCCGGAGGCCTATCCTTTTGGGATGCCTCGCTCCAATCGGGAAAGGCCAGTCGAGGCTCTTTGGTCAGTGATATTTTGAACTCGGCGCACACCTTCAAAGGCCATACCACTTGGGGCTGGGTAGCCGATTTGTTGGACAACAAAATTGCGGTGGCCACCCTCTTCAGCATTGACATGGGGCTGAACTACAACACCTCAGAGGCATCGATTCAGCAGGGTATGGCCATTGCTTCGGCCATTACGCCCACCGACAAACTTGCCGCCATTGCATTGATCGGTGTGCCAGAGGGTCATTTGCTCTTATCCTGAGCGCTGCAAAGGCCATTGAAGGGTCTCTCTTACAATCTCGAAACAGAGAAAGTTGCCAAGGAGATCAATTTGAAAGCCATCGTCACCGGGGTCACAGGCCAAGACGGCGCCTACCTCACGCAGTTGTTGCTTGAGAAGGGGTATACCGTTTATGGCACTTACCGCAGAACCAGCTCGGTTAATTTCTGGCGCATGGAAGATTTGGGCATTCAAG
>CANHXV010000137.1 GCA_947464665.1 Comamonadaceae bacterium | reverse complement strand
GTCGGTCAACAGACCGAGTTTTTCAATGGTGCGTTTGAAGCGGCGAAGTGCTACGTCAAACGGCTCGTTTTCTTTCACGCGAATGGTGGTCATGGATTTCAATGTTTCCAAAATATACCGACTGACACTGAGAGGGAAGATCGAGCCCTTACAAGCAGTTTCGGCGGGGTCCCCGTCACGAACTAGTATTTGGCAGACGGAGGATTGCCAGAGAAGCCTTGGATTATAGCCCTAAGTTTTAGACTGTTTTAAGCTGTTTTTGGGATATTTACAGGGCTACAGCCTGTTTTTGCTTCAGGGCTTGGGCACATGCAAATGCGCTGGACCAGGCCCACTGGAAGTTGTAGCCACCCAGCCAGCCCGTGACGTCGACCACCTCTCCAATGAAATACAGGCCTGGCTGCTTGGATTCCATGGTTTGCGACGATAAATCTCGGGTGTCTACCCCGCCCAATGTGACCTCAGCCTTTTTGTAGCCCTCGCTGCCGTTGGGGGTGAGGGGCCAGTGACTCAGTTTTTGGGCCAATTGAAGCAAGGCTTTGTCACTGGCTTCGGCCACTGGGCGTTGCCATTGGGAGTCTTGAGCCACCCAGGCGTCTGCCAAGCGATGAGGTACCCAAGCCCCAATTTCATTGGCAATGAGCTTTTTGGACCTGATCTTGGCTTGCATGAGGGAGCCTTCAATGTCTTCTTGGGGTGCCAGGTTCAAATGAAGGGGCTGACCTTCTTGCCAATAGCTGGAAATTTGCAACACGGCAGGGCCAGACAAGCCGCGGTGTGTGAACAACAGGTCTTCGTCAAAACGCGTCAGCGTCTTTTTGGCGCCAGTCTCGATGCTCACTGGCAACGACAAGCCCGCCAAGCCGGCATAGGGTGCCCACTCGGCGCCATCAAAGGTGAGAGGAACCAGTCCAGGTCGTCTGGCAACCAAACGCAAGCCAAATTGTTCTGCAATGCGATAGCCAAAGTCGGTGGCGCCAATTTTTGGAATAGACAAGCCGCCAGTAGCAATGACCACCGCGCCAGCTTGAATTTCGCTCTGGTCGGTTTGCAATTTGTAGCCAGAGCCCTCAGCGGTGATGGCTTTCACGCCGCAGCCTTGCCAACGCATCACGCCGCCTTTATCGCACTCCTTCAGAAGCATTTGAATCAGATCTTCAGCAGAGCGATCGCAAAACAATTGACCCTTGTGTTTTTCATGAAATGGGATGTCATAGGACTGCACCAACTCAATGAAATCTTGTGCGGTATACCGCGACAAAGAACTGCGGCAGAAGTGTGGATTTTCGCTGAGGAAATGTTTGTGGGGCGCACTGACATCAATGAGTCGATTGGTGAAATTGCTTCGTCCACCGCCAGAAATTCGAATTTTTTCAGCCACCTTTGGGCTGTGATCGACTAACAAGACGGACAAGCCCAACTGCCCAGCCACACCAGCGCAAAAAAGACCAGCTGCGCCGGCACCAACGATCACTACATCATATGTTTGCATGCAGTGGGAGTGTAGGGCTAGATGGCTCCGCTTGGAAAATTTGTGCGCAAGCTTGAAGCACATTGCCCACCACCAAGATGCTGGGGCTTTTTAGCCCTGTCTCATTCAATGTGAAAGTAAGGCGATCAAGTCTTGTTAAAGCTTGGCGCTGCTGCGGCAAGCTGGCGTTCTCAATGATGGCAACGGGGGTGTTGGCAGGCAGGGCCGTCAACAGTTCATTTTGAATATGGTCTGCACCACTGACACCCATGTAAATGACCAAAGTCAGTTTGGAAACGCGCGCTGCGGCTGCCAGTTGGCGCCAATCGGTGCCGCTGTCGCCGGGCTTGGCATGGCCTGTGACAAAGACCACGCCATGGGCATGCTGGCGATGCGTCAGAGGTGCGCCCAAACTGGAAATGGCAGCCAGACCTGAGGTGATGCCGTTGATCACGGACACCTCAATGCCTGCTTGGCGAAGGTGTTCAACTTCTTCGCCGCCGCGGCCAAAAATAAAGGGGTCTCCACCCTTTAGACGCACCACGGTTTCACCTTCATGCACGGCATTGATCATGAGCTTTTCAATGAAGGCTTGCGGTGTACTTTTGCAACCACCGCGTTTGCCTACATGAACAATGCGCGCAATAGGCGATGCATGATTTAAAACTGCATCGTTGACCAAGTCATCGACGAACAAAACTGTAGCTGCTTGAATGGCTTTAACAGCTTTGAGTGTGAGTAATTCAGGATCGCCTGGGCCTGCGCCTACCAAAGTGCATGTGCCTAATACGCAAGCTGATGGCTGGGTAAAGGATGAATCGTTGTGGCTCATAGGGATTTCAAGGCTTGCAAAATATGTTGAACTTGAAGTGCTATAGGCGCCGGCACTTCGCGCTTTTGCTTCAAAACATCTTCAATGTAAGCGGCCGTATCAGCCGCGTTGGTTTCTGGTAAATCAGGAATGCTTTGCAGTGCACCGGCTTGCGCGGCTTGGACAGTTTGAGTGCTGCCACCGTGAAAGAAATCCATTTGTGGCGTGCGACGCGCATCGGCAACTGGCTCGCCTTCAGTGCCTCTCAGCAAGAAAGCAGAGGCCTGAGTTAACTTGAAAGTCTGAGCCATGGACAGGGCATATTCTGGGTGTGTGTAGCTGCTCACAATGAGCGCCGAGCCTTGGCAAGGGTTCATGAGTTTGACCAAGCTGTGCGCGGGGTTGCGCAAATTCACAACACGACGAACATCGAGCAGCTTTTTCAAAGCGGGGCTTAGAACCTCAGTGGCTACGATGCTCAAACCAGCATTAGCTTGGTCAATGTTAGAGAGGGCTATGTGCCCCAGGGCTTCAAACACTTCAAAAGAGGTGATGCGACTGTTTTCGGTGGAGGTGCCATGAACACAGACGCGCACACCGTGTTGACATAATAGCAAAGCCAACAGGGGTGCCAGTGCTGGTAATTTGCGAGCACCGTTGTAGCAAGGAATGACAACTGCCGCGTGTGAGCCCAACTGGGGCAGGGCATTTAAACGTGCGTGAACAGCATCTAAGAAACCCGCCATTTCTTCGGGCGTTTCACCTTTGACGCGCATGGCTAAGCAAAAGGCGCCTACCTCTAAATCACTCACTGAGTCATCTAGGATTTGGCCCAAAAGATCAGCGGCTTGCAAGCGCGACAAGGCTCTGGCGCCGTCTTTGCCTCGACCAATTTCTTTGATGTAGTGACCAATGCCCATGAAGGTATTGTCTCAAAGCTTAGATAACTTGGCGTTATAAGTTCAATGAGGGTCATCGCATAAACTCAGGGTCTATGCTTTTTCTTGGAATTGAGTCTTCTTGCGATGAAACGGGTGTGGCTTTGGTTGAAACCCAAGCCCATGGCGCACCACGCCTTTTGGCGCATGCTTTGTTCAGCCAAATCGACATGCATCAGGCCTATGGCGGTGTGGTGCCGGAATTGGCCAGCCGCGATCACATCAAGCGCGTGATCCCCCTCACTCGGGAAGTTTTGAAAAATGCCAACATCGAATTGAACCAAGTGGACGTGGTGGCCTACACCCGAGGCCCAGGATTGGCGGGGGCTTTGTTGGTCGGTGCCGGTGTGGCTTGTGCCCTTGGTGCAGCCTTGCAAAAACCAGTGTTGGGCGTTCACCATTTGGAAGGCCACTTGCTGTCCCCTTTTTTAAGTGAAGACCCGCCAGAGTTTCCTTTTGTGGCACTGCTGGTTTCCGGTGGCCACACCCAACTCATGCGGGTTGAGGCTGTGGGCGCTTATGAAATTTTGGGTGAAACAGTTGACGACGCTGCAGGCGAAGCATTCGATAAGTCCGCCAAGCTCATGGGTTTGGGCTATCCGGGCGGGCCGGCTTTGTCCAAGTGTGCAGAAGGTGGTAATCCGCAAGCCTTCAAACTGCCCCGCCCTTTAATGCACAGTGGTAATTTTGATTTCTCTTTCGCAGGTTTAAAAACATCTGTGCTGACACAAGCCAACAAACTGGGCGCAGCACTGCACGACACCCGCCACACTCACAAAGCAGATTTGGCGGCATCGACTGAAGCTGCCATTGTGGAAGTGCTGGTGAAAAAATCGATGGCCGCTTTGAAGGCAACAGGCATGCGCCGTTTGGTTGTAGCGGGTGGCGTAGGCGCCAATCGTTCTTTGCGATTGCAATTGAATCAAGCTTGCGAAAAAGCAGGCGTGCGTGTTCACTATCCAGAGCTTCATTTGTGCACCGACAACGGTGCCATGATTGCCATGGCAGCTGCGATGCGGGTTCAGTCTGGCAAGCAGCAAGCTGAATTGAATTATGGGTTTGACGTTAAACCACGTTGGCCACTGTCGAACATTGATTCTTTGCTTATCTGATTTTTTTGGAACATTGGTTTGTTAGTTTTCTTTAGACTTTGGGCTCGCCTGTGGCTGGTCGGTATCTTGTGTTTGAGTTTTTCAGTGAACGCACAAACACCCTCCATTCAATTGCCTCCCGTTCAGCTGGCCCTAATTGAAGGCATGAGCGGGCCCTTTGCCAACACCGGTGAAGCAGTCCTTCGAAATTTGGTTTGGGCTGTGGAGCGAGTCAATGCGCGAGGCGGCGTGGCTACGCAAGAAGGCAAACGCAGATTGGTATTGAACAGTTACGACAGCAAGGGCCAAAGTGAAGAAGCTTTAACTTCTTTGCGCTCGGCCATTGATTCGGGTGCTCAATTTGTTTTGCAAGGAAACTCCTCCGCCAATGCTGCTGTTTTGGTAGACGCCATTCAAAAACACAATGAGCGTGAGCCGCAAAAGCGTGTTCTCTTTTTAAACTACGCCGCTGTAGATCCTGCGCTCACACAAGAAAAATGCAATTTTTGGCACTTCAGATTTGATGCGCACGCAGACATGCGCATGGCAGCCCTGATGCAAGTGTTGAAGCAAGATACAAAATTGAAGTCGGTGTATTTGATTGGGCAAGATTACAGCTTTGGCCAATCTGTCTTGCGAGAAGCCAAACTGCAACTTGAAAAACTTAGGCCAGACATTCAAATAGCAGGTGATGAATTGCACCCCATGGGCAGAGTCAAAGATTTTCTGCCGTACGCCGCCAAAATCAAAGCGTCCGGTGCCCAAGCCGTGATCACTGGCAATTGGGGGAATGACCTTAGCTTCTTGGTGAAGGCTGCCAAAGATGTAGGCTATGAAGGAAAGTTTTATACCTTCTATGGCAATGCGTTGGGTGCGCCTGCCGCAATGGGTGATGCTGGTGTTGGCAGGGTCTTGGCTGTTGCCGAGTGGATGCCTAATGTACCCGGCGCTGAGAGTGCCAAGTTCTACCAATCTTTCAAGCAGCGTTTTGTAAAACCTTCAGAAGACTATTTGCACTTGCGAATGCAACTCATGGTGGAGGCCTTGG
>CANHXV010000136.1 GCA_947464665.1 Comamonadaceae bacterium | reverse complement strand
CACCACCCAAAGCATGCACGCCTGCACGCGGATGGTCTAGCACGGGCGCACGATTGCCCCACATGGTATTAGAAAGCGTAATGTCTCGGACCCACCACAGCGCTTTACCTAACTTCGTTTGCAAACTATTTTTAAGTTGGACATAGGGCCCTAAAGTGCTGTCAACCAGAGCCTGCGCTTCTTGCCTTGTTTTTTTCAAATCGTCTGCAAACTTTGGATCAATTTGCATTTGTCCTTCAAGCGCATCCGCAAGCGCATCCAAAGTTAATAATGCATCCCCTTGAACAAAATACTCAGAGCTGTATGAACGGTTTTCAGCCAGGGCACTGGCATCAATGCGAAAACGGTTTCCAGGTAATTTGAGTTGGTAGGTCAGTGTTTCATTGCTTCGCAAGCGCGAGCCTACTACCAACAATGCATCGACAGTTTGATAAAAAGCCTCTGTGGGTTTTTGAAGGTTGTACGAAGCCAAACTGGAAGGATGGTCTTCACTCAAAATGCCACGTCCCTGCACTGAAGTCACCACGCCCCAACCCATTTCGACCAGGCGCTTCACTGCAGGTCCTGCTCCGCGAGCACCACCACCCAACCATAACAAGGGGCGTTTTTTGGCTTGCAATCTTTTGGCCAACGCTTGGACCGCATCATTGGAAGGCCGAAGAGGCGCCATGGGTTCAAAAGAAATGTCAGAAGGTAAAGACAAGGTCATGCCTTGTACATCAATGGGAATCTCAATACTGACCGGCCCACACGGTGGTGTGAAGGCAAGTCGCGCAGCTTCGCGCAAAGTGGCCAAGGCTGTTTCTGGATTGCGAATTCGGAATGCGTCTTTGCCCACCGACTTGAGCATGGCCAATTGCGCGGGATGTTCGTGAATAAAACCCAAATCTCGGTCTAGGAATTCAGATTCAATTTGACCTGTTAAATGCAACAGAGGCGTACCCGCCGTCATGGCTTCGACCATTGCACCAGCAGCATTGCCACAGCCCGTACCGGTGCTGGTCACGCAGACACCCAATGTACCGGACACTCGCGCTGCTGCATCAGCCATATTGCAAGCCCCCGCTTCACCTCGCGCAGAGACAAAGCGAATTTGTTCACGCCTGTGAAACGCATCCAATATGGGCATGTTGTGAATGGAAATCACGCCAAAGGCAGTCTTCACATGACAGGCTTCCAAAAAGCGTGCCACCAATTCGCCAACCGTAATTTGAGGAGGTAACTGACTCATGCGATTTTCTTGTCTTTCAATTTTTCAGGCCAAGTACTTTGTTGGGGCAAATGGCTCAAACGTTCTGTCATGTGACTTGCAGCAGTCTTGACCAAATTAACCAAAGGCATCAGCACTTCATCGTCAATGCGTTGTGTAGGCACAGAAATACTGATGGCGGCTACCACTCTCGATTGCTCATTGAAAACTGGCGCCGCAATGGTGGAAATGCCTGTCTCATACCCCCCCATACTGACGCCGTAACCGCGATCACGGTCTTGGTCAATCAGCGCTTTAAGTGCCTTCACATTGGAAGGCGTTTTGGGGGTGAAAGCCTGCAGTTTGGCTTCTGGAAACAACTTAGACAATTCACTCAGATCCAAATCGGACATCAAAGCTCGGCCTAATACGGTAGCATGAGCAGGTAGCCTTGCACCTACTTGAATCGAGTGGAACATGGCATTGCTGCCTGCAGCTTTGGCTATGAAAACCACATCGCGTGCATCGCGAACTACCAAGTGCGCCGAGAAACCACTCCGGTCACGAAGTTCGTCAATGATCGGCCGACCCACCTCAGTGAGCTCCATGGAGGCCAATAGCTCAAACCCCAAACGCAGTACCGACAAGCCCAGCTTGTAACTCACACTGTCTGGGCAGCGCTCTAAGAATCCACTTTGCTCTAAGGTAAAGAGCATCCTGAAGACAGAGGCTCTTGGCAATCCCATGCGCCTTGACAGTTCGGCGCCGCTCAGTTCGCGTTCATCTCTGTTGAATTGCATCAGCAATTGAAGACCGCGCGCCAAACCTGGTACGGTGTAGCGCTCATCATTTTTCTGATCGACAGTCATTTCAGTGATGCCTCATTTGGGTTGGCAAGCCCAACAATTGATTGATCGCAAACCCCGCTTCAAGTGGACAAGCATGTCCTACTTCCCCCAAGCTCAGACGCTTTTGTTGTGCAGCATGGGCAACCTGATCACAAACTGCTGGCGGCGTGATCGTGTCAGCTTCACCACTTGCAACCAACATGGGGCGCTTGATGTCTAGGACGTCGCGTATCAAGTTTCCTTGC
This sequence comes from Comamonadaceae bacterium, assembly GCA_947464665.1. GTDB lineage: Bacteria > Pseudomonadota > Gammaproteobacteria > Burkholderiales > Burkholderiaceae_C > Limnohabitans_A. The sequence continues at coordinate 3,175 of CANHXV010000136.1, read as the reverse complement.
CCTAACATCTGCACGGCTTGGGTATAGCCCTTTGGATCAATTTCAGACATAGTTTGTCTAACGGCATCGCGCATCCAAGGCTTGGCATGCGTAGACAACATGGCAGAGGCTCGGGCATTTGCCATGCCTACGGGGCCAAATTTTTCTAAGCTGGTGAGTCTTCCCTCAACCACCTTCTTGCGCTCTGCAGGGTCAGCATCGCCATAGCCTCTGGCTGGTGCAAGAAAAACACAACGACTGACCCGATCTGGTTGCTGCAGAACTGCACTGGCAACCATCAGCGCCCCTAGAGAATGTCCAACCAATTGAACCGGAGAAGAGACACCCAAAGCGTCCAACCACAGCCACAACATCGTTGCGTAGTTTGCAGCGCTTGGCTCTGGCATCTCTAAATGCGCACTTTTGCCATAGCCCGGAGCATCCCAGGCCACCACGCGCAAATCCTGCACGCCTACAACACTTCCCAATTGATATGCCCAACTTGCCGAAGCAGAGCCAATGCCGTGTAGCAAGACATGCGTCACTTGAGCTGCAAGGCCTGCTTGACGACATTGAATGGGTCCCTGTGGTGTTTGAACAACCATTTGCTCTACACCTGCCAAGGCTTCTTGAGGCGTCAAATTCATTTCAGCGTTTGATTTTTGCCAAAGGAGAATCGGGCGGATAAACAGGCGTGATGGGCTTGGGCGTACCCAACATCACGCACATCAAGGCATCTTCATCACCGATATTTTGTTCCTCTCGATACACACCAGGCGGAACAGAAATTAAGTCGCGCTCGCCCAATATGGCTTCCCACTTTTGACCATCCTTCTCGCAGACCACCTTCATAGCACCTCGGATCACAAAAAAGACTTCCTCTACATCGTAGTGAATGTGTGAAGGACCAATGTTGCCAGCAGGAATGACCATCGTTGAAAAAGTGAAGTGGGCTGACGGTACCGTATTGCTGTCTTTCGCAACGCCAGTTCCACCCGTGCCCACATATCGCATTTGGGCTCTGCGGTATTTAGGGTCAAAATCGGCTTGAAATTTCAACGCGTCCCAATCGTAGCGACGTGTCGATTTGCGAGCGACACGACTCTCCATCCAAGTCGCAAAAGTTTGATCACTTTTTTGAAGCATACCGGCTTGAATTTGCAGCTCGGGTGGAATTTGAGGATTCAGTAATCCGTTTTCATTGAAGTGCGGTTGATTGGCAGCTTCCAATACCTTTTGTTGATGTGCATCCATAAAATTCTCCATGTCTCAATTCATGACAAAGCCGCCATTGACGGGCAACACTTGACCCGTAATGAAGCCGCTGTTCTTTGTTAATAAAAAAAGTGCCGCGGCATTGACATCGTCTGGCACTTGAGGACGCTTAATGGCGCGCCCATTGAGATAGTGGTCGTGGCGGTCTTGCGGCACATACTCTGTGGCCTCTACCAAGGTGAGCCCAGGTGCGATTGCATTGACCGTGATGTTGTCTGAGCCCATTTCGCGCGCTAGCGATCGGGTCATGGCAATCACGGCACCTTTGCTGGCTGTGTAGGCCAGCAGACGTGGCGCCCCCCAAAGCGCCGTATCGGATGCCAAATTAACAACCCGTCCGCGACCGCTAGAAGCTAAAAAAGGCCGAGAGGCTTTGGTCACCAGCCAAGTACCACGCACGTTGACATCCATCACCCGGCCCCATGTCTCGAGTGCAAGGTCTTCCATCATTTTGCCGCCAGAGTTGGTAATCGCTGCGTTGTTGATCAAGCCCGTCATGCCTCCCATGGCTTTAACAGCGGCCTGCACACCTTGTTGAATGCTTTCTGGGTCTAATAAATCTAACGGCACATAGTGGGCCTGTGCACCTAACTCAATGGCCAGCGCTTGTCCGCGCTCATGCAAAACATCGCTGATAACGACTTGAGCGCCAGCAGTTACCAGAGCTCTTGCAAAGCTCTCGCCTAGACCGCGCGCAGACCCCGTCACGAGGACCTTACTGCCTTGGAGATTGATTTCTTGCATGACCAATTCTTTTATGCGCCTTGGCGCTGCGTATTCAACAAGTAATGAAGCACACGCTTCTCTGCAAGCACAACCGCGTAATAGGCCAAAATACCAATCACAGTGAGCGCGCCAATGATGACAAATACACCTGCTGTGTTGCCCTGACCTTCAAAGAAAACAAGCAGATAACCCAGCCCCATGTTGCCACCCACCAACTCGCCCACCACCACACCAATCACTGCTAATGTGCTTGCAATTCGCAATCCAGAAAAGAGAGGCGGCAAAGTGGTCGGAAATTCAACCATTCGAAACACTTGAAATCGTGTGGCAGAGAAGGATCTCGCCAAATTGATCAAATCGCCGTCCATGGCGCGCATGGCTGAAAGCACATTGATCAAAACTGGAAAGAACACAATCAGCACAGCCACCAAAATTTTGGGATAGATGGTGTAACCCAACCACATCACAAAAAGTGGCGCAAAGGCCACCTTGGGTGCAATCTGAAGCGCCAACAAATAAGGTGACAAGATCGCTTCAATACGGGGCGAAATGCCCAACGCGTAGCCAATCATGGCACCCAATGCAGAGCCCACAATAAAACCAATGACAACCTCAGCAGCAGTAATGCCCGCGTGCCACATCAATCGCTCAGTATCCCAAATTCGGACAGCTTCTAAAGTGACTTGACTGAAAGGCGGCAATACAAACTGAGGGACCCCCAGCCAACCTGGAACATATTCCCATGTCAGCAGAAACACCACTAAGACGGCGAAACTCCAAACAGACGTCATCCATTTTTCTTGGGCCATGCTTTGTTGCTCAATGTGCAGATGGAGAACGACTTATTTAGCTAATACAAATTGATTGGTGTAGAGATCTTTCAAAGGCGACTCTTTAGGCACAACACCATTGCTCACATAAAATTTTTGCAATTCACTTAACCTTGCTTCGTCCATGGTGCCAGGTACTTTTTGGCTTGCATAGACATATTGGTTGTACATCTCAAAGGTTTTTTGAACGCTGGCTTCTTTGCCCTTGTGCGCAGGAACATGTTGGACGTAGACAGCGGTGGCCTCCTTTGGATTAGCCATGATGTCTTTCATACCCTTCAGCGTCGCCCGCACCAATTTTTGAATCAGTTGTGGATTCTTTTGAATCGTTTCGTCCGATGCCAAAATGGCTTGCGCCATGCTCT
>CANHXV010000135.1 GCA_947464665.1 Comamonadaceae bacterium | reverse complement strand
GCCACCATGAGACACAGTGCATAAGGGTAGCCCCAAGTTTGTGACAGCTCGGGCATGTACTGAAAGTTCATGCCGTACAAACTGGCAATGAGCGTGGGCGGCAGCAAAGCCACACTGGCCACTGAAAAGATTTTGATGATCTTGTTCTGGTTGATGTTGATGAAACCTACGGTAGCGTCCATCAAGAAGTTGATCTTTTCAAACAAAAATTCTGTGTGTGAATCGAGCGAGTCAATGTCGCGCAAAATTTGGCGTGCTTCTTCAAATTGCTCGGCATTGAGCATCTTGCTGCGCATCATGAAACTCACCGCGCGACGCGTGTCCATCACATTGCGGCGAATGCGGCCGTTCAAGTCTTCTTGGCGCGCAATGGCGCCTAGCACTTCGCCGGCCATGGCGTCGGTCACGTCGCCAGACAAAACCAGTTTGCCGGCAATTTCCAACTTGTCGTAAATATTTTCCAAAGTGTCGGCAGAGTACTCGGCGTCAGCGTCAAACAACTTCAGCAAAACTTCTTTGGCGTCTTCCAACAAGCCAGGTGCACGTCGCGCACGCAAACGCAACAAACGAAACACGGGCACGTCTTCATCGTGAATCGAAAACAGTACGCCCTTGCTGCGCAGGTCGGCGTTTTGCAGATTCAAAATGAACGCACACCGAACTGTGCGAGGCTCATCTTCGTCGGCAATTAAAAAGTCTGAGCGAATGTGCAGCTCGCCGTTGTCTTCTTCGTAAAACCGCGCAGACTCCTCGATGTCCTCGTCCATCGCATCTTCTGGAATGGACAGACCGTAGTATTGTTTGATCCAGCGTTTTTCTTCCACGGTGGGCGACTCAAGGTCCACCCAAATAGGTTGAAATTTGGACAGCTCTTCCAGAGATTCAATCTCTTCTTGGACGAGGCGGCCGTTGGCCAGTGTAAAAATGTTGAGCATGGCAGATCTCCTTCAGCCCCCAAAAACGGGGAGGCCAAGTGTTCGATAAGGCGGCAATGAGGGTCATGCAGCTTTCGAACGACTGGCCAAGCTGCATGAAAGTGTGCAGCACAGGAACCATCTCATTCGAAAGCTACCAACTAGGGTGGCTTTCCACGGAGCAAACTCCAAAATAATGATGGGTCGGATTATGGCACTGAATCGCTGAAAAAACTCAACAGCTCTTCTTTGCGCAAAACCACATCTTGAGCACCGAGCGCCACGAGCGCGCGTAAAAATCCGGGCTCGAACAAAAGATAACTTGCAAGCCCGGCGCCAGAACCTTTCAACGCACCGAGTCCTTCTAAAACACGGCGCACTGGCCGCGGCAGTTCGTGGACATGTGCTTGCGCCAAGGCATCGAGTGATTCGCTGGGTTGCATGGCCAAAACTTCGACTTTTCGAAATGGCAGGGTCTGAGCCAGGGCCGGACTGTGATGCTCAGAGAGATGATTTTTTAACTGTTGAATGCTTTGATTCACACGTTGGACTTGTTCTACATCGGCCATCAAAGTGTCGTTGAACACACTGGCCATGGCATGGCCGGCAATGTTGCCAAGACTGGGCCGTTGTTTGTTGGTTGAGCTTGCCTGAAAACTTGAACCAGACAGGTCCATCGACCCTCTTTGAGGCTGCCCAACGCCAATGGCCAGAATTTTGTTGGCGCCCAAGTGCACGGCGGGGGAAAGCGGAGAACTTTGCCGCATCGAGCCGTCGCCAAAATATTCCATGTTGCCGTCGACCCAAAGCGGTGTGGCTGGGAATAAAAAAGGAATGGCGCTGGAGGCCATCAGATGCTCAATGGTGATGTCTTGCAATTCGGCGCGACGGCCGGGCCGGTTCCATGCCTGGGTGTTTTGCAGTCGGTGAGTCTGACAAAAAGTCCAGTGCACACCGGTGGTGTAACTCGATGCCGTGACGGCCAAGGCTTTCAGGTCTCCCCGTGTCAGTGCCAGCTCGATGTTGTTCAAGGCAATGCGTCGGTGCAAGGTGTCTACCAGTGGCATGCTGTCTAGTGCAGCGCCTTGTTTCCGTGCAGACAGAGTGACACCCAATGCCGTTGCCCAGCGGCTGAACTGGGCCATGGGTGTGTTGGGGAGGTGGTAGACCAAATGAGAATGCAGGCCCTGCCAAAATTCGCCAAGCCCTTTCAATGCCGCTAAGCCGTCGATGGCCCGACTGGCCAAATAAGTAGCGTTCAGGGCTCCTGCCGAAGTACCCACCAAGACTTGAAAGGGAAATGCGCAGGCTTGACCAGAGTGCGGCTTGATTAATTCAGCCAAAGCCTGCAGCACACCGGCTTGATAGGCCGTTCTGGCGCCGCCTCCCATGAGTACCAAGCCACGCGTGATGTCGCGTGGCGGCTGGCCCAAGCGGCCACCCAGCGTGTCCGTGTGGGTGAGGTCGTCTAGATGCATGAGCGAATGATAGAGTCAGTGCTTCAGGAAAACCACCCATGACCACACATTTGACGCCAAAACGCGAACGCTGGCTTTTGTTGACACTGGCCAGCATTCAGTTCACCAGCGTTCTTGACTTCATGATCATGATGCCTTTGGGGCCTCACTTGACGGCGCTCTTTGGCATTTCTGCGGGGGAGTTTGGGTTTCTGGTGTCGGCTTATACCTTTGCGGCAGGCTTGTCAGGTCTTTTGGCTGCGACCTACATTGACCGCTTTGGCCGCAAGCGAATGATGCTGACCCTTTACCCCTTGTTTGGGGCTGCAGCATTGGCTTGCAGCATGGCGCCTACCTTTGCGTGGCTCATGCTGGCGCGCGTGGCATCCGGATTTTTTGGTGGTGTCTTGATGGCGTTGTCTCAAACCATCGTGGCAGAAGTCATTCCGTTTGAGCGCCGGGGTCGGGCGATGGGCGTGGTCATGACTTCCTTTTCCGTGGCCACGGTTGCGGGAGTGCCCTTGGGGCTTTTCTTGGCCTCCCATTTCAATTGGCATGCGCCATTTTTGGCCATCGCCCTGATGGTGAGCGTGTGTGCCTTTGGAGCGGTGAAAACATTGCCCAGCTTGAAGGGCCATTTGGCGTCGCACACCAGTGGCGATTCGGCGCCGAGTTTGTTGTCCAACCTGCGTTGGGTGTTGGTCGACCCCAACCACCTCAGAGCCTATGCGATGTCATCCAGCATGGTGTTTGCGGGTTTTGTGGTCATTCCTTACATCACACTTTATTTGCAAGGCAATGCGGGCTTTAAGCCAGAGCAGGTTCCTTATGTTTATTTGACCGGCGGAATCTGTACCTTGATTTCTGCGCGCTTCATAGGGCATTGGTCCGATCGCGCGGGCAAAGCCTATGCGTTTCGCCGTTTGGCCCTTTTGATGCCATTGCCCTTGTTGGCCATGACGCTTTCCGCAGAATTGCCCATGGCGGGCGTGTTGCTTGTTTCTTCTATGTTGTTTGTGGTCATGAGTGGCCGCATGATTCCTGGCATGGCCTTGATTGGGGCCTCAGCCGATCCTCGCAGGCGCGGCAGTTTTATGACTTTGAACTCTGCGGTTCAGTCTCTTGCCATGGGCTTGGCGGCACTGGTGGGCGGGCAAATTTTGGGGCGCGATGGCAATGGGCACTTGACCCACTATTGGATGGCAGCTATTTTGGGAGGCGGCGCCAGCCTTATGAGCTTTGTGCTGGCCAGCAAACTGAGGCTTCATGGTGATGCCAAAGCCTGAAGACTTGATAATTCTCTCAAGATGGGAATCTATCAGCTTTTTTGATCGAAAAGTGCAAGACTTGATCAAATTAAAGGGTTTAAATCGCCAAGCTTGCTTTTCAAGATAGGGGGGCGCATAGTGGGTTCAGCCCACCTCCATTTTGGCTAGGTGGTTGTTTATCACAGAGAGCAACAGGAGGCTTTTTTATGAATCTGACGATCAGTGGTCACCACCTCGAAGTAACCCCCGCACTCAGAAGCTATGTCACTGGCAAGCTAGACCGAATTACGCGGCATTTTGACCAAGTGGTGGATGTGAAAGTGTTGCTCACTGTTGAAAAACAAAAAGAGAAAGAGAAGCGACAGCGAGCCGAGTGCAATATTCATGTCAAAGGCAATGATTTGTTTGCAGAAAGCTCTCACCAAGATCTCTATGCAGCCGTTGATGACTTGGTCGATAAATTGGACCGCCAGGTGGTCAAGCACAAAAACCGAATCTTGGATCACCACCACATTGCACCCAAGCGCATGATGTAAAACCCTCTTTTTTGGACATGAAGTACACCGCCGCACCCCTCAGGTGCGGTTTTTTTTGAAGATGACCTTTTGCAGGGTGCATAATCCGCCCTCGATATGAACAGACTTGCAGCCATTCTTCCTGTTGAACAAGTTCTGGTTGGCGTTGACGCCACCAGCAAGAAGCGCGCTTTTGAAGAGGCGGGTTTGTTGTTTGAGAGTTTGCATGGCTTGTCCAGAGCCTTGGTCACCGACAGTCTCTTTGCCAGAGAGCGCTTGGGCTCTACGGGCTTAGGCCATGGCGTCGCCATTCCACATGGCCGGATCAAGGGTTTGAAGTCGCCTATGGCGGCCGTTTTTCAATTGGCCCAAGCCATTGGCTTCGATGCCCCCGATGAGCAAGCTGTGAAGTTGCTCATTTTCTTGTTGGTGCCCGAAGCGGCCACCCAAAAACACTTAGAAATTTTGTCTGAAATTGCAGAATTGTTGAGCAATACCAGCACGCGGGACAACATGATCAACAGCGCGACGGCTTCAAGTTTGCACGACCTGATCGACAAGTGGCTGCCTGCCAAGTGAGACGAACGCTCTTTTGCCCATCAACGAAACGAGGTTGAGATGAAGCCTACCGCTGTCAGCGCAGATGCGCTGTTCGAAGACCACCGAGGCAAACTCAAGTGGCAGTGGATTGCGGGCTTAGGTGCCTCAGAGCGTCGATTCGATGAAGTCGCCGTTCGTGCCGCACGCTCCGGTGCCGATTTGGTGGGCTATTTGAACTACATCCATCCTTACCGGGTTCAAATCTTGGGTGAGCGCGAGGTGTCTTACCTGCTGCGCGGCAGTGAAGAGGATTGCCTCAGGCGTGTTTCGCGCATTGTCACCTTGGAGCCCCCTGTGTTGGTCTTGGCCGATGGCCAAACCGCGCCTGAGGCCTTGCTTCGAGTCTGCGAACGCGCCCAAATCCCCATGTTCTCGACACCCGAGTCGTCGGCTTTTGTAATTGATGTGCTGAGGGCTTATTTGTCCAAACACTTTGCCGACCGCACCACCATGCATGGCGTGTTCATGGACATTCTGGGCCTGGGTGTGTTGATCACGGGCGAGTCTGGTCTAGGAAAGAGCGAGTTGGGTTTAGAGTTGATTTCTCGTGGCAACGGCTTGGTGGCCGATGACGCCGTTGATTTATTTCGAATCAATCAAACCACCATTGAGGCCCGCTGCCCGGAGTTGTTGGAAAACTTGCTCGAGGTCCGCGGTATTGGCCTGCTGGACATTCGCTGTATTTTTGGTGAAACCGCGGTTCGCCGCAAAATGCGTTTGAAACTCATTGTG
>CANHXV010000134.1 GCA_947464665.1 Comamonadaceae bacterium | reverse complement strand
GTGGCCACCGAATAGCCTAGGCCTTCTTTCATGTGCGTGATGGCATGCACGTTGACGGCAGACACAATCAAAAGTGCCAGACCGTGGCCAATGGCCAGCATCCAAAAGGCTCGAGTTTGAACGGCCTCTTTGGCTGTGAATTCAACTTGAGCTTCAACAAGCGAATCGCCTTGCTCTGCTGCTTTGAGCGCAGGGTCGATGCCATCGACATGTTGGCCGTGGTCCTCAGGCCGCCGCAGAATCATGCCCGCCAAGGGCAGGCCAAAGAGCAAGACCAGCAAACCTGTGCCACCTGCGGTGTAGCGCCAACCCCAGCTTTGAATTGACCATGCCATGAGGGGCACCACCAGGCCGCCCATGGCCAGTCCCAAACTCATGATGGACAGCGCGCGTGCTCTGAATTTTTCAAACCATTGAACCAAGGCCACTGAAAGCGGAAAGTAACCACTGAGGCTGGCACCAACGGCCATCAAGATGGCGCTGGTATAAAAGGTGGCAACAGCATTCACTTGGCTGAGCAAGAGCAAGCCAGCACTGAAAAGCACGATGCCCAAACGGATCATGGCTTGCGGACCTACACGGTCCATGATCCAACCCAAAACGGGGCCAATGATGGCAGCTTCAACCGACTGCAAGGCTGCAGCGCCTGACAAGGTGGTTTTACTCCAGCCCATATCGTCTGAAAGTACGGCGATGTAAAGGCCCAGTGCTTGGGTAAGAAAGGCAGCCAGTAAAAATTGAATGCCACAGGCAGCACCCACCATGCGCCAACCGTAAAAAATTTTCATGGACAAAAACAGGCGGGTTTGCGATTGGAATGAGACATTGCCCAAAGAGTTTAGCATTGAGCGCTTGGTGCTGGTACCAAGGCCAATGGTGTGGTAGTTGAGGAGTGATTTGCCACTTGTATATGGACGATGCGATCGCCAGGAACGAAAATTATGGGCGATTGAGCACGGCAAAACAATTGTGATTTGACCCCAATTAATTATTCAGGCGGGACAGGTAGTGGGAGATGGCTTTGAGGTCATCGTCTGAGATGCCGTACAGCGAGGCGATCATGATGGGGTCTCGGCCGACGGCTTGGTTGGCTTTCATGGCGCGCATGGTGTACAGCAAATAGTCTTCACGCTGGCCTGCCAGCCTGGGCATTTGATCTCTGCCCACATAGGTAGGCAGGTGGCAGATGCCACAGCGCATTTCTTTTGAAAGCGTTTCGCCTTTGTCGTACAAGGCTGTTTGCTTTTGTGCGGGGGGCTTGGCAATTTTTAGACTTGTATAGTGATTGGCCAACTCGGTTAACTCGGTGTCAGGTACATTGTCTAAGACACCCTTCATTTGCGGAATGTCACGCATGCCTTCCCGAATAAGGACCAATTGGTTTTCAATGAAAACCTTGGGTTGCCCAGCGATGGAAGGCATGTCCTTGAGTACAGCATTGCCATTGGGCCCATGACATGCGTTGCACATGTTAGCCCGAGCAGGCGGATTTTGAGCGGCAGAAAAAAGGGGGGCCAAAATGGCCACCCCTAGGAAGGCCAAGGCCCTCCATTTGGAACTTCGTGTCATTGTTACTTGCTGTATGACACTCGGTAGATCACACCATTTTGCTCGTCAGACACCAACATGGCGCCATCGTTCATTTGGTGCAAATAAGCAGGACGGCCCCACCATGTTTGATCAGCTTCATTGGAGAAGCCCGTCATGAAGGGTTCGACTTTGGCATTTTTGCCATCGGCATCAGCGCGAACCATGACCACGTCGTGACCAATTTTCTTGGTGCGATTCCATGAACCTTTGCGTGCATTGAACAGCACGTTGCGGTATTCAGCAGGGAACATGTTGCCGGTATAGAAGGTCACACCCATGGTGGCAGCGTGAGGGCCCATTAAGGCAACGGGTTGCTCAATGCCATCACAAGGCTTTGCTTTCTTGACATCGGGGTCGGGCAGGTTGCCTTGGTGGCAGCTTGGGAAACCATAATGGCCGCCCACCTTCAGGCGGTGCATGGTGTCGTTGGGTGTGTCGTCGCCCAACCAGTCACGGCCGTGATTGCTGAACCAAAGTTCCTTGGTAACGGGGTGCCAATCAAATCCAACGGTGTTGCGAACGCCGCGCGCTAAGACTTCCATGCCAGAGCCATCGGCGTTGTAACGGCGAATTTGAGCGTACTCAGCACTGGGTGGCTCGCAAATGTTACAGGGTGCACCAAAGGGAACGTACAGTTTGCCATCGGGACCAAAAGCGATGTACTTCCAGTTGTGGTGTTTTTCTGGTGGCAAATTGAACTTGGCTGTGAGGTCAACGGGCGCCACAGTGGGGTTCTTGTCGATGCCATCAAAGCGCAACACTTTGTCTACGGAAATGACGAACAAAGCGCCATCTTTGTAAGCCACGGTGGGTTGGTCAAGTTTGTCAATCACAACGCGCGATGTGCGTGTGGTGCCGTTGTCAGTAATTTCATAAACGCGGCCTAAGGGACGAGTACCGACATAGTATTTGCCGCCATCGCCTTGGGCAATGGCTCGGCTGCCAGGCACGCTGTCTGCCCAAACTTCAACTTTGAATCCGGGTGGTAATTTGATGCGGTTAATGGGCACATCTGCAGCTTTGGTGGCAGTGAGTTTGCCAGGCAATGGTGCCAAGGTCGATGTGGCCATGGCGTCGGGCATGCCTTGCTTCCAAGCTGGGGCCGGCGCTGCTGGAGCTTGGGCATAGGCTGCTAAAAAGCCCATGGACAAAGAAACAGCCAAGCTAACTTGCTTGAAGCGGCGCATTGAAATGTATTTCACACAAATCTCCAATTGATGATTGAGCACCTAATTTACTCAATTCAATGCTTGTCAGATTGAGAAGCTTGAACACTTGACTTTGAAGAAGGGATATTGGAATTTTTGTTTGGGTAAACCCTTAAATTCCAAACGCATCCGAAATGAATTTAAATTCATCACTCAATCAATTTGGAATCACAAATTCAGTTTTGTCGAAATGCCAATCACCCAATTGCGGGGTAACAGGGGTTCAAAATACTGCCGACCTGCTTGATTAATGATGACGGAGCTAACGGCTTTTTTATCGGTCAAGTTGTCGACACCGAGATAGGCTTCAAAGTTCGTCTGACGCCATTCAAAGCCTTGCTTGATTCGCGCGTTGAGCAGCCCATACCCTGCTGCTGCACCTGAGGCATCGTTCACGTCGTTGGCCCAAAGGCTAGAGCGTGCAATCCAATCTAAACTGGCCGTTTTGCCTTGCAATGTTTTTTTGCTGGTGTTTTGAAAACCATTTTCTGCCCATGAAATTGAGGTGAACAATTGTTTTTGCGGAATACCAGGCAATGATTTTCCAGCCAATGAAGTACCATTTGCATATTCAGCGTTCATGACGGTTGCTGTCAGTTGTGTGCGCCAATTTGAGTTGAATGCGTGGCGTGCAGAAAGCTCTAGACCTTCACGCCATGTTTCTGATGCATTGGTAAATGCAGTGCGTCCACCCACCGACAAACTGGTCACAATTTCGTTGTCTGTTTTGATGCGAAACGCAGCAGCATCAACACGAGTGCTAGGCGAGGGTGTCCATTTGCTACCCAACTCTAGGTGCTGGCTGCGTGAAGGAATTAAATTGGCATTGAACAAACCAATCACAGCGTTGCCTGATTTGGTGTACACCGATTCTGAAAGTGTGGGCGTTTCAAAGCCTTTGCCTTGGTTCAGGTAAATATTCAAATGGTCGCTAACGTGCCAAGTGGCGCCCATCACAGGATTGGCCGCTTTGTAGCTGACAGAGCCTGAACCATTGACGCCGTCTGTCAGGTAATCGTCTTTGCTTTTGAGTTGAACATGGCTTTGGCGCACACCCGTTACAAAGGTCCAATCGGGCATGACGCGCCAGTTGGCTTGTGCAAAGTAATCGCGGTTGCTACTTTCATTCAATTCTTTACGGTTGACGTTGCCTGTTTTATGTCCTGCAGCAGCAGAGCCACCTTGCCGGTTTTCACCTGCGTAATCTTGGTCAAATCCGGCTACCCAATCAACGGCTTTACCACCTTGCAAGTTTTGCTTACCTTGAATTTGCAAACCCAGCCCGTGAAAATCTCTTTCAAGCCCTACCCAAGAACCTGCAGTGGCAGAGGCTGCTTGGTATTGCAAATTTTCGCGATTGCCACCGTAGATGCGGGCCTGAATGCGAGAGTCCTTGTCCAGCTTGTGTTCTAGCACGGCGCCTGCTTGTTCTTGGTTCACCGTTTTTCGCGAGTCGTTGACCAAAGCGAAATTGCCAGCTTGTTTGGGGTTGGTTAAAAACTGTGCAGCCGTTAAACCAAGTGGGTCTTTGGCAAAGGGCATTCGAAACACATTGGCAATCAATTTCAATCGGGTGTCTGCGCTAAGGTCGGCAGTGACCACGCTGTTCAGTTGTTCTCTTCTGGCCTGGCTGTTGTTGCGGTAGCCTTGAATGTCGAAGGTGCTGTAATCGGCCACAAAGCCAACTTTGCCAGCGCGTTGGCTGAATTGCCAATCAGTACGCTCTAGGCCATAGCTGCCCTTGAAAATTTGCGCTTGAGCTGTGGGTGTGAGGTCGGCTTCGCGGGTGAACACTTGAATGACACCACCGGCAGAATTGCCATAAAGTTGTGCCAAGGGACCCGTTAGCACTTCGATTTTTTCAGCAGAGGTAAGGCTAACTGTCGAGGCCTGTCCTTGGCCATCGGGTGTGGTGGCGGGTATACCGTCTGTGATGAGCCTGAATCCTCTTAAGCCGAATGCAGATCTGGCGCCAAATCCTCTGACCGAAATCTGAACATCTTGCGCATAGTTGTTTCGATTTAAAGCAACAACACCCGGCGCTCTGGCTAAGACATCTGACAGGTTAACTTGGGGGCCACTGTTGCGGATGGTTTCTGCATCGATGGTGTAAATGGCAGTGGGTGCGTCAAATTGGCGTTGAGTGAGGCGGCCACTTTGCACCAGGATATTGTCAGTGGGCTGTTCTGTTTGAGCGTAGGCCCAATTCACGCTAAGACTGGAAAGCAATGCGAGGTAGCAAGCGGATTGAAGGCAGTGAAGTGTTGAAACTTTTGATAAATTCATGGAGGGGTTTTTCAATAGGCCAGTTAAAAAATCTGGCATTTCTTTTTTGGCATCATCATAGATAGAAAGTTCCCTTGCAAAATGAGGGTTTTCCGATTCAATGGCGCATGCGTGAATTGCGCTCACAAAGTACCTATGAAACAAACTCACCAGCCTGGGGCTTGGCCCTCTCCTTTATCTGCTAGCTTGTTGGCCCAAGCGGGTAGCAGCCTGATGTGGTCGCAAGCTATGGATGACGATCTTTGGTGGGATGAGGTCAGGCCCACTGAGGCTGGCAGAACGCTTGTGGTCAGCCGTCAACATGGCGATATTCTGAAATCACCCTGGAGTGCCAAAAGCCAAGTGCACGAGTACGGGGGATTGAGTTGGTTAGGGATCGTGCTTGAGGGACATTCGATGTTGGCATTTGTGAACAAAGCCGACCAGCGCATTTACATCACCAAGC
>CANHXV010000133.1 GCA_947464665.1 Comamonadaceae bacterium | reverse complement strand
GCCAATTCGGCAAACGTTCCGACAAAGCAAGTGCCCTCTTCGACAATGGCAAAAATACTGCGTGAAGACACGTCCAAACGTGCCAAGGTGCGGCGCAAGTGGCCAATGGTTTCGCGCACGAACCAATGGTCTTTGTGAGCTAACAAAGTAGCGTCGCTGGCCAAAACAGCTTTGGCATCGCCAACAGCTTTGAGCAACCAAGTGCCGATGTCGAGTTCGTTGGTGCGCATGTGCAAAATGGCGTCGTCCAATTCGCGCACCATTTGCAGTGGCCACCACTGAGCGCCAGCAGCCAAGATGCCTGCGATGTCGGTGGGTTGTGCTGTTGTAGGCGCTTTGACTGTGAAGGTGGCCAAGCGTTTGGCGCGGTCGATGTCAACGGTCACGTTGATGTAACTAATTTGATCGGCCGCAATGATGCGCTGAATGGGTGTCAGTGCCACGCCTTTTTCTGTAGCTGGGCGGTCACTTTTTGCAGCTAAATTGTCGGCTCGCTCGCGCACCACTTGCTGAAATTGGTTGGGCTTGGCAATGGCATCGACCAAGCGCCAGTCGACGGCTTTTTGCCCACGAACACCTTCCACACTGGTGCAGAAAATATCGGCCAAGTCGTGACGGACGTGGCGCTTGTCGGTCACGCGAGTCAGTCCACCCGTCCCTGGCAACACGCCGAGCAATGGCACTTCGGGCAATGACACAGAAGACGAGCGGTCATCGACTAACACGATGTCGTCGCAGGCTAAAGCCAATTCGTACCCACCTCCAGCACAGGCGCCGTTCAGTGCCGCCACAAATTTCAAGCCAGAGTATTTGCTGGAGTCTTCAATGCCGTTGCGTGTTTCGTTGGTGAACTTGCAGAAGTTCACTTTCCAGCCATGTGTCGACACGCCCAACATAAAGATGTTGGCACCAGAGCAGAACACACGGTCCTTCAAGCTGGTGACCACCACGGAGCGAACTTCGGGGTGCTCAAAACGGATACGCTGCAAGGCATCGTGCAATTCAATGTCGACACCTAAGTCATAGGAGTTGAGCTTCAATTTGTAACCAGGGCGAATGCCGGCGTTTTCGTCGATGTTGATTGACAAGGTGGCCACAGCACCGTCAAAGGCCAAGCTGATGTGCTTGTAGTTTTCTGGCTTGGTTTGGTAATTGACAAAGGGGGCTACGGTCATGAAGGTCTCCAATGAAGGTCTTTCTAGGGTCTGAATCTCTGGTTCGAGACTTTGAAATCAATCGAACTGCGTTGACATGCAGTTTATTGCATTCAACTCATACTCTCAATATGCAATTTAATGCAATTATTAAGTATTTACCCTAGGTTTTGATGGTTTTCGAAAGAACTTATTCAACCCATTGAATGAGTTTGCGAACTTCCGTTTTCAAGCGCTTGTGACTTTCTTCAACATCTTGTGCACTGGTATCAATGCTGAGATCGGCTTTGGAATAAAACGCCGAACGCCCTTCCAAAATGCGCTTCAAATCTTCCATGGCCTCGGGACTGGCAGCCATGGGGCGTAAGTCACCCTGGGCTGCGACCCGCGACATGTGATCGTTGGCACTTGCTTGCAACCAAACGGTCGTGCAATGCGTTAGCAACAAATTGAAATTGGCTGAATCAGACACCAAACCACCTGGCGTTGCGATCACTACCTCGGGGTAAATTTGAATGGCCTCTTCCAATGCTCTGCGCTCATAACGTCGGTATGCATTGGCACCGTACAAGTTGTGAATTTCACTGATTTGGCAACCTGCAAACTTTTCAATTTCGCGACTAAGTTCAATGAAGGTAAAACCCAAATCATCGGCCAAACGCTGGCCCAGCGTGGTTTTGCCAGCGCCGCGCAAACCAATGAGGGCAATGCGAGTTCGGCGCGCTTTAGCGTCGCCGCTCTCGCCAAACATTTCAGTCAAATGCACGCGTGCGCGCCGCAAATCGGCCTCGGTGCGCTTGCCGAGCAACTCACGAATTAACAACCACTCAGGTGAACTTGTACTGATATCACCCAACAATTCAGCCAATGAACATTGCAGCGCATGAGACACCTGCAGCAACACCAAGACAGACACATTGCCAGTGCCATATTCCAAATTGGCCAAGTGCCGCTCGGACACATCGGCCGCCAAAGCAACCGCTTTGCGGGTCATGCCTTTGCGAGAACGCAAGTTGCGCACGCGCTCGCCCAGCGCCATTAAAAAAGGGCTGCGCAAGGGCTCTAAAGAGCCCCCCACCTCAACAAATGCAGTCGATGATTCGGTCACCGAAGTCTCCAAAGACAGTGAATTTGCAATGCTTATTCAATAAAATTAAGGGAATACCCTAAATTTCAAATACAGACAAAACATGCACTTTATTGCATACTCATCCGCAAGCAAGATAGTGCATTTATACCGCGAGTTGCCCTAAAGCCCAAGTGTTTTAGTGCAGACCCCTCAAATTTATGACCTAGATCACGGAGATCGCCATGGCTCTGCCTTCAGCACCCCCCGCACAATTTAACTTTGCGCAATTTTTAATTGCTGCCAACAACAGCCGCAAAGAAAAGATCGCGCTAATCGACGATGCAGGCAGCCTCACCTACGGCGACATGGGCGATCAAATCAGAGCGTGCGCCGCCGGGCTGCGAAAGTTGGGGCTCAAGCGGGAAGAGCGCGTGCTCTTGCTCATGCACGACAGCACCGATTGGGTCGTCTCTTTTTTGGGTGCGCTGTATGCAGGTGTGGTTCCAGTTGCCGTCAACACTTTGTTAACTTCCGACGATTACGCCTTCATGATCAACAACAGCCGTGCGCAAGCAGCCTTGGTGTCTTCCGCATTGCTGGGCACTTTCAATGCGGCCATTGCGCAAGGCACTAAAAGTATCAAGCACGTCGTGGTGGCACGCCACGAAGGCGACTTGCCTGCGCCCACCATGCACTTCAAAGATTTATTGGCCTCGGCCTCAGGCCCTAGCCTGCCCGCAGAAACTCATTCTGACGAACCCGCCTTCTGGTTGTTCTCTTCAGGCTCTACCGGCAACCCCAAAGGCACGGTTCACACGCAAGGCAATTTGTATTGGACGGCTCAGTTGTACGGCAAAGGCGTGTTGGGTTTAAGTTCCAACGATGTGGTTTTCTCGGCGGCCAAATTGTTCTTTGCCTATGGCTTGGGCAACGCGCTCACCTTTCCCTTAAGCGTCGGCGCCAGCGTGGTGTTGATGGCAGAGCGCCCCACCCCTCAAGCCGCATTCAAGCGCTTGATAGACCACAAACCCACTGTGTTTTATGGCGCACCCACCGGCTATGGCGGCATGTTAGCAAGTCCTGACTTACCCAGAAAAGACCAAGTGGCATTGCGCCTCTGCTCATCCGCTGGCGAAGCCTTGCCCGCAGACATTGGTGAAAGATGGACTGCCCGTTTTGGCTGCGAAATCATTGACGGCATCGGCTCGACTGAAATGTTGCATGTGTTCTTGTCCAATGCACCCGGCGATGTGCGCTACGGCACCACAGGCAAAGCTGTGCCTGGCTACGAAGTGCAATTGCGCGGCGAGCAAGGCGAAGTGATCACGGGCCACAACGAGATTGGTGACCTGTTCATCAAAGGCCCCAGCGCAGCATTGATGTATTGGAACAACCGCGAAAAAACGCGCGACACCTTTCAAGGCGAATGGACCAAGAGTGGTGACAAATACTCGCGCGACTTAGACGGCTATTACACCTACGCGGGTCGCAACGACGACATGCTCAAAGTCAGTGGCATCTATGTGTCACCCTTCGAAGTGGAATCCACTTTGGTTCAACACCCTGCCATTTTGGAAGCCGCCGTCATTGGCAAAGTTGACGCAGATGGCCTGACCAAAACCAAAGCCTTCGTCGTTCTGAAGTCAGGACAAAGACTGACAGAAGAAGATGTCAAAGCCTTTGTGAAAGAGAGATTGGCGCCCTACAAATACCCAAGATTTGTAGAATTCATCACTGAGCTTCCCAAAACTGCCACTGGCAAAATTCAGCGCTTCCGATTGCGCGATTTAGAAAACAAAAAGGCTTGAAAATTTCAAGCCCTTGAAAAGTAGCCTTGGGTCTGGGCTGCATGTTTCGATCAAGTGTTTTTGGACACCGTGATGGTGGGGAATTTCGCTGAAAAGTCCTTGGCCTTGGCCGCAATTTTGATGGCCACTTGGCGCGCCACCGCTTTGTAAATGCCCGCCACTTCGCCATCGGGGTCGGCCACCACCGTAGGCTTGCCGTTGTCAGCTTGCAAACGAATTTGCATGTTCAATGGCAGCGCACCCAAGTAGTCCATTTGGTAGGTTTCGGCCATTTTTTTGCCACCGTCAGCACCAAAAATGTGTTCGATATGGCCACACTGTGTGCAGACATGAACAGCCATGTTTTCCACAATGCCCAAAATAGGCACGCCCACTTTTTCAAACATTTTGATGCCCTTCTTGGCATCGAGCAATGCAATGTCCTGCGGCGTGGTCACAATGACGGCGCCGGTCATGGGCACGCGTTGGCTCAGGGTGAGTTGAATGTCACCAGTGCCCGGTGGCATGTCGATGATCAAGTAATCAAGGTCTTTCCAGTTGGTTTGGCGCAGCAGTTGCTCTAGTGCCTGTGTGGCCATGGGACCGCGCCAAATCATGGCTTCGTCTTGGTTCACCAAGAAACCAATTGACATGACTTGAACGCCATAGTTTTCCATGGGCTCCATGGTTTTGCCGTCTTCACTTTCGGGCCGGCCTTCGATGCCCATCATCATGGGCTGACTGGGGCCGTAAATGTCGGCATCGAGCAAGCCCACACTGGCGCCTTCTGCTGCCAGCGCCAGGGCCAAATTCACGGCCGTGGTGCTTTTGCCAACACCGCCCTTGCCAGAAGCCACAGCCACTATGTTTTTCACTTGCGGCAGCAAGGCCACGCCGCGTTGCGCTGAGTGCGCCACAATTTTCATGGTGACATTGGCTGAAACGTTGACGACGCCAGGCACCTGCTTGGCTGCAGCGATCAAAGCATTGCGCAGTGCAGGAATTTGGCTCTTGGCGGGGTAGCCCAATTCGACATCAAAGGCCACATTGCCGCCATCGACAACAAGGTTCTTCAGGGCTTTGGAGGAGACGAAATCTTTGCCAGTGTTGGGGTCAATGACCGATTCGAGGGCTTTTTGGAGTTGTTCTGAGGTCGACATGTGAAACTTTCGGGGCTTGGGCGGCAGTTTAGCGACATCGGAGGGCCCAAGCCCATAAAATCACTGATTCCCCTACAAATAGCCTCCTCATGTCTGCCTCGTCTGTTTCGAACCCCACTGCTGCCCAGCGACAAATTTTTGTCACGACCGCTTTGCCTTATGCCAATGGCAACTTCCACATCGGTCACATCATGGAGTACATCCAGGCCGACATCTGGGTTCGCGCGCAACGCATGCAAGGCCATGAGGTGCATTTTGTGTGCGCAGACGATGCGCATGGCGCCCCCATCATGATTGCCGCCGAAAAAGCAGGCATCACACCCCAGCAGTTTGTGGCCAACATAGCCGCAGGCCGCAAGCCTTACCTCGACGGTTTTCACATCGCCTTCGACAACTGGCACTCCACAG
>CANHXV010000132.1 GCA_947464665.1 Comamonadaceae bacterium | reverse complement strand
GCGCAGCCCACTATTGGGGCTATCGCAATTTTGAAGCGCACGATGCCAGTACCAACATTTCGCCATGGGGCATCATCATTGGGGGTGAAGAATTGCACAACAACCATCACACGTACCCCACTTCTGCCAAGTTGTCCGTGAAGCCTTATGAGTTTGATTTGGGGTGGGCTTACATTTGCATTCTGCAAGCCTTGGGCTTGGCCAATGTGAAAAAGACACCCCCTGTTTTGGCTTACGGCGAAGTTCGCCCCGTGGCCGATGAAAAAACCTTAGAAGCCTTGATTGCCAATCGCTATGAGGTGATGGCTGGTTATGCAAGGCAAATGCGCAGTGTGTTCCGTCAAGAAGTGGCCAATGCCAAATTGGATGCCAGTGTGTTGAAGGTAGCCTCACGTTGGTTTCACCGCGATGACGACAAAGTGCCGGCAGAGGCACTGGCCCCCTTGAATGCCACACTCGCTGCATACCCTGTCCTCGACAAAATGCAGGCCATGCGCGAAGAGTTGCGTCAAATTTGGTTGAACACTTCCCATACCCGCGAGCAACTGGCTCTCGACTTACAAGCTTGGTGCAAACGCGCTGAAGAAAGCGGCATTGCCGCGCTTCGCGATTTTTCCACCCAACTGCGTGCTGCCCGCGCTTAATCGATTGGGGTAGCCAATTTAAATGGGGTCAGATCAACATTAATAATGTTGATCTGACCCCATTTAAATTGGCTACCCCAATCGATTAAGCGCGGGCAGCACGGAGTTGGGTGGAAAAATCGCGAAGCGCTGCAATGCCGCTTTCTTCAGCGCGTTTGCACCAGACTTGCAGGTCAAGGGCCAGTTGTTCGCGGTTGTGGGAAGTGTTGAGCCAAATTTGACGCAACTCTTCGCGCATGGCCAACATTTTGTCAAGGACGGGGTAGGCTGCGAGGGTGGCACTCAAAGGCGCGCGAGCTTCGGCAGGCACCTTGTCACCATCGCGGTGAATCCAGCGCTTGGCGACTTTCAAAACACTGGCGTCAAGTTTGGCATTGGCCACTTCTTCGCGGAAGACAGTTCGCATTTGACGGGCGTAACCAGCCATCACGGCATAACGATTGGTGATCAGAGCTTCCAAAGTTTTCTCATCGGCCACGGGCCGAACTTCGCCAAACGCCAAGACAGGCGGCGTCTTTTTCACAGTGGCCAAACCGACAGCTTGCAAGATGCAGATGTAAGCCCAACCCAAATCGAATTCGTAGGGCTTGACCGACAGCTTGGCAGAGGTTGGGTAGGTGTGATGGTTGTTGTGCAGCTCTTCGCCACCAATCAAGATACCCCAAGGCGAGATATTGGTGCTGGCGTCATGCGCCTCAAAATTGCGATAACCCCAGTAGTGGGCTGCTCCATTGATGATGCCTGCCGCCGTAATGGGGATCCAAGCCATTTGCACAGCCCAGACAGTAAGGCCCAAGGCACCAAACAAGGCCACATCGATGATCAACATCAAGGCCACACCTTGCCATGAAAAGCGCGAGTAGAGATTGCGCTCTATCCAGTCGTCGGGGGTACCGTGTCCATAGCGGCTGAGAGTTTCTTGGTTTTTAGATTCTTTGCGATACAGCTCGGCACCCTTGAACAACACGGTTTTAATCCCATGCACATGCGGGCTATGCGGATCTTCAGCTTGTTCGCACTTGGCGTGGTGCTTGCGGTGAATGGCCGCCCACTCTTTGGTCACCTGACCGGTGGTCATCCACAACCAAAAGCGGAAGAAATGCGAGGCAATGGGGTGTAAATCCAAGGCCCGATGAGCCTGATGACGGTGCAAAAAGATGGTGACGCTGGCAATGGTGATGTGGGTGAGGCCCAGAATGACAAAGAAAATTTGCCAGCCTGAAAATCCTAAAAGTCCGTTGACCAACCAGTCAATGGCCGCATCAAACACAGCCGAGTCGAGTAACAACATGCAGTCGCTTTCTGTTTAAGGGTGCCCTTGAAGGCAATCAGATTATTTTAAGATTTTCGAATTCAAATTGACAGTTATTTCAACAAGAAATCTCGAAAGTTAGCGCTTTAGAATTCACTTTCGCATCCAAACAGCGGCAAAGAACCCATCGGTGCCATGCCGATGGGGCCATAGGCGTAAAAAGTTGCCATTGCACAAGTTTTCGGCATGGTCAACTTTCAATCGGGTCAGTTCTTCGGTGACTGGCAAAACAATAAAATCCGGATGTGCTTTAGAAAACGCTTCAGCAATTTCTTCATTTTCTTGCGGCAGCATGCTGCACGTGGCATAGACCAAACGGCCACCCGGCTTCAACAAACGCGACGCACTTTCCAAAATGGCAGTTTGAGTGCTTGTCACATCGGCAATGCCTTCGGGCTTTTGACGCCATTTCAAATCTGGGTTGCGCCTAAGGGTGCCAAGTCCCGAGCATGGCGCATCCACCAAAACCCGATCAATCTTGCCGGCCAAACGCTTCACACGGTCGTCGCGCTCATGAGCGATAGCAGCAGGATGCACATTGGACAACTGACTGCGCGCCAAACGAGGCTTTAAAGCATCCAATCTGTGAGCTGAGGTGTCCATGGCATACAAGCGACCTGTGTTGCGCATGGACGCTCCAATGGCCAAAGTTTTTCCGCCCGCCCCTGCGCAAAAGTCCACCACCATTTCACCGCGGTGCGCATCCAGGAGTAGCGCCAACAATTGCGATCCTTCGTCTTGCACTTCGATCGCGCCACGCTCAAAGGCTTTGACCTTGGCCAAGGACGGTTTGCCTTGCAAACGCAGGCCCCAAGGGGAATAAGGGGTAGGCTCACAAACAATGCCCGCAGCCATTAATTCTTTCTGCACCTCAGAACGTTTTTCGTTCAGGTCGTTCACCCTCAAATCCAAGCTACCAGGTTGCTGCAAGCTCTCAGCCAAAGCCCCAAACTCATCACCAAGTTGCTCTTTGAGTGGCCGCGCCAACCAATCGGGTAAATTGTGAATGTGCTGCGACATCAAGTCCGAGGGCTGAATGCTGTCGCACATGTCGAGCCATTTTTTTTCAGTCTCGTTCAATGCACTTTTCACGAAATCTCTGGGGCCCGCAAAACCCAAGATGGCCATGCGTCTTTCTTTGGGGCCGCTGCCAGATCGGGCCATGTGTTCAAACAACAGTTTTTGTCGCAAAACTTGAAAAACCGTTTCAGACAACGTGGCACGCTCTCGCGGACCCAAATTACGGTTGTCACGGAAAAAACGAGAAACCACCGCATCAGCGGGATGGTTAAATTGGAGGGTCAGCCTGACCAATTCGGCACAGGCGTCTAACAGGGCTTTTGGGTGCATAAGCTCTATTGTCCCACCGCACAACACGCAAGAGCGATTTCATGCAAGAAGAAACTTTACCGCCACTGATCATCACTCGGCCAGGCTACTACCGTCATTACAAAAATTTACTTTACCAAGTGCTTGGCACAGTGCGTCACAGTGAGTCTCTAGAGCCGCTGACTTTGTACAAAGCGCTTTATGGCGAGCAAGGTCTGTGGGTCAGGCCCGCCGCCATGTTCAATGAAACGGTGGACATCCAGGGTGTCATTCAACCCCGGTTTACCTGGTTGGGTGAGGAACTGCCTGAGATTTGAAAAACCCTGCCACTGCAGAAGGAAGAATGAGGTGCTCTTGCGTGAGCACTCTGGCGGCCAGCGTTTCTGCCGTGTCACCTTCAAGAACAGGCACCACGGCTTGAGCCAAAATTTGCCCTTGATCCACCTCGACTGAAACTTGGTGCACTGTGGCGCCAGCAAACTTGGCGCCCGCATCAATGGCGCGCTGGTGCGTGTTCAATCCGGCAAATGCGGGCAACAATGAGGGGTGAATGTTGATCAGGCGACCTTGATAGTGGGCGACAAAAGCAGGCGTCAAAATTCGCATGAAACCCGCCAGCACGACCAACTCCGGGTCATGCACATCAATTTGCGCCATCAAAGATTGGTCAAAGGCCTCCCTAGATTCAAACAGCGTGTGATCCAACACTTGCGTCTTGATGTTGGAAAACTCTGCGTGCTCTTGCAACCACTTCAAGCCTGACGCTTGAGGCTTGTTGCTGATGACGGCCGCAACCTTCACACCCCAAAGTTTGAACCAAGCCCCCTCATGCGCGGCTTTCACAATAGCCGACATGTTGGAACCAGCGCCCGAAATCAAAATGACAATGTTTTTCACAATTGGACCGTCAAGCAAGACCTAGTATTATCCTTGCCGCAGTGACCTAAATTGCGTTTTGTCGCAGCCAAGACACCGCATTTGCGCACGGTCGTGCTAAAAACGCAGATTCCCTTTAATTACTGGCATTGACCGGAGACTCATCTCATGGATTTGGCATTCACACCCGATGAACTCGCATTTCGCGAGGAGATTCGCGCTTGGGTAAAAGCAAATTTACCCTCAGAAATTTCGCAAAAAGTACACAGCGCCATGCGTCTATCGCGTGATGACTTGCAGCGTTGGGCCAAGATTTTAGGCAAAAAAGGTTGGCTCGGGTGGGGCTGGCCGGAACAGTTTGGTGGGCCTGGTTGGACGGCCGTACAAAAGCATTTGTTCGAAGAAGAATGTGCACTTGCCGGTGCTCCGCGCGTTGTCCCTTTCGGGCCCGTCATGGTAGCGCCCGTCATCATGGCTTTTGGTAACGCAGAACAACAAAAACGTTTCTTGCCTGGCATCGCCAGCGGTGAAGTTTGGTGGAGTCAAGGCTACAGCGAACCTGGCTCAGGCTCTGACTTGGCGTCTCTCAAAACGCGAGCTGAACGCGTGGGCGACAAGTACATCGTCAATGGTCAAAAAACCTGGACTACTTTGGGTCAATATGGCGAGTGGATTTTCTGCTTGGTGCGCACCAGCAATGAAGGCAAACCGCAAACTGGTATCTCCTTCTTGCTGATCGACATGAAGACACCCGGCATCACGGTGCGTCCTATCAAATTGCTTGATGGCGAATGTGAAGTCAATGAAGTGTGGTTTGACAATGTGGAAGTGCCTGCCGAAAACCTCATTGGTGAAGAAAACAAAGGTTGGAATTACGCCAAGCATTTGTTGGCCCACGAACGCACCAACATTGCCGATGTGAACCGCGCCAAACGCGAACTCGAGCGCCTTAAGCGCATTGCCAAAACCGAAGGTGTTTACGAAGACATGCGATTTAGGGACGAAATTTCCAAACTGGAAGTGGACATCGTTGCCTTGGAAATGCTGGTCTTGCGTGTTTTGTCGGCAGAAAAATCTGGCAAAAACTCACTCGACATTGCCGGCCTTTTGAAAATCAAGGGCAGCGAAATTCAACAGCGCTACACCGAACTCATGATGTTGGCAGCCGGCCCCTTCAGCCTGCCCTTCATCTTCGAAGCCATGGATGCAGGTTGGCAAGGCGACTTCCCCGGTCACGAAGTGTCCAACGCTCCGCTGGCAGCCAACTATTTCAACATGCGCAAAACCACGATCTATGGCGGCAGCAATGAAGTGCAGCGCAACATCGTGGCTCAAGTGGTTTTGGGTTAATTTGTTAACCCCTTAAGGACACAAAATGGATTTCGACTTTTCAGACGATCAAGAACAATTGCGCGATGCTGTTCGCAAATGGGTCGACAAGGCTTACACCTTCGACCGCCGCCGCGAAATCACACT
>CANHXV010000131.1 GCA_947464665.1 Comamonadaceae bacterium | reverse complement strand
GCTATGCAAGCCCTACAGATCGTGCAGGCCAGACCGATGACGAACGTATCAAGGACATTACCGTGTTGCCGCCACCAGAGCATTTGATGCGCTTCTTTCCCATTGCGGGTACGGCGGTGGAAACCTTGATTGCGCAAACACGCCGCAAGATCCACAACATCATGGCGGGCAAAGACGACCGCTTGTTGGTGGTCATTGGGCCTTGCTCCATTCACGACCCAGCTGCTGCACTGGACTATGCACGCCGACTGAAGCCCCTGCGTGACAAATACCAAGGCACCTTGGAAATTGTGATGCGGGTGTATTTTGAAAAGCCCAGAACCACAGTGGGGTGGAAGGGCTTGATCAATGATCCTTACTTGGATGAGAGCTACCGCATTGACGAAGGCTTGCGCATTGCACGGCAATTGCTGATTGAGATTAACCGTCAAGGCGTGCCCGCTGGCAGTGAATTCCTCGATGTCATTTCACCGCAGTACATTGGCGACATGATCAGCTGGGGTGCCATTGGCGCTCGCACCACCGAGAGCCAAGTACATCGCGAATTGGCATCTGGCCTGTCTGCGCCGATTGGCTTTAAAAATGGCACCGATGGCAACATCAAAATTGCCACCGATGCCATTCAAGCTGCGGCGCGCGGCCATCATTTCTTGTCAGTCCACAAGAACGGTCAGGTTGCCGTTGTGCAAACTGAGGGAAACCCTGACTGCCACGTGATCTTGCGTGGCGGCAAAGTGCCCAATTACGATGAAGCCAGTGTCAATGCGGCGTGCCAAGATTTGACAGCCGCCAAATTGCCACCCACCTTGATGATTGATTGCAGCCATGCCAACAGCAGCAAGCAGCATGAACGCCAATTGGTGGTCACGCAAGAAATTGCAGCGCAAATGAGCAAAGGCTCGCGTCAAATCTTTGGTGTGATGGTAGAGAGCCACATTGAAGGCGGTGCTCAAAAATTCACGCCCGGCAAAGACGATGTAAGCGCTTTGAAGTATGCGCAAAGCATTACCGATGCTTGCATCGGGTGGGCAGACAGTGAGAAAGTTTTAGAAACTTTGTCTAAGGCAGTTGAGACGCGTCGCAAGAAATAAGTCGATTTTTTAGATTTTCTTCAGGGCGCTCAAGAGACGTTCGTGCACGCCGCCAAAACCGCCATTGCTCATGCAAAGCAAATGATCACCAGCTTGAACTTGTGCTATCACTTGCTGCACTAACTCATCAATGGTGGCTGCAACTTGGGCTTTGTGACCCATTTCAGCCAAAACGGTGTGTGCATCCCAATCTAAACCGCCGCTGTGACAAAACGACAAGTCGGCTTGTTCAAGACTCCATGGCAACTGTGATTTCATGGTGCCCAGTTTCATGGTGTTGCTGCGGGGCTCAAAAATAGCCAAGATGCGTTGCCCCTTGCCTATTTGCCGACGCAGGCCATCCAGCGTCGTTCGAATGGCTGTAGGGTGATGCGCAAAATCGTCGTACACCGTGATGCCTGCCGCCGTGCCTCGCACTTCCATGCGGCGCTTCACATTTTGAAAGCTGGCCAGTGCTTGCGCGGCGACCTCGGGTGCGACGCCCACATGCTCTGCTGCTGCAATGGCGGCCAATGCGTTGAGTTGGTTGTGCACCCCGCCCAAATCCCACTTCACTTCTGCAAGTTTTTGACCATGCCGAAGCACCTCGAAGTGATGGGGCTCTCCGATGGCTGAAAAGTCTGAAACCGCTGCGCCAAAACTGCGCATTTCACTCCAGTAGCCTTGGGCCAATACGCGCGTTAAGCTTTCTTCTAAACCGTTGACCACCAGGCGGCCAAGGCCTGGCACAGTGCGCACCAAGTGGTGAAATTGCCGCTCGATGGCTGGAAGGTCGTCAAAAATATCGGCGTGGTCAAATTCCAAATTGTTCAAGACGGCGGTGCGGGGGCGGTAATGCACAAACTTGCTGCGCTTGTCGAAAAAGGCGGTGTCGTATTCGTCGGCTTCAATGACAAAGTAATTGCGCAAATGGCCTGCTGCCACTTTGCCTAAGCGTGCCGACACGCCAAAATTTAGAGGTACGCCGCCCACCAAAAATCCGGGTTCAAGTCCGGCGGCTTCTAAAATCCAGGCCAACATGGAGGTGGTCGAGGTTTTGCCATGCGTGCCTGCCACGGCCAACACATGCCTTCCTTGAAGGACGTGTTCGGACAACCATTGCGGGCCACTGGTGTAGGGCGCCCCCGATTCCAAAATGGCTTCCATCAAGGGGTACTTGGGTTCGCCATTTGGCAAGCGACTTCGACTTACCACATTGCCAATGACATAGAGGTCTGGTTTGAGTTGCATTTGCTCAAGCCCAAAGCCCTCCATCAATTCAATGCCCAAGGCCTTCAGTTGATCGCTCATGGGGGGGTAGACCCCAGCGTCGCAACCTGTCACTTTGTGTCCGGCTTCTCTGGCCAAGGCCGCCAAGCCGCCCATGAAGGTTCCGCAAATGCCCAATATATGTATATGCATAGGGGGATTTTAGGCGGTGCACAATGGCGCCATGGCAGATTTGACAGATGAAATTGCAGCTTCGGCAGCGCAATGGGTGGTGGAAGAGGGCTTGGAGTACGGCCCCGCCAAGCGGCGGGCCTTGAAGGCCATGGGCTTACCGCCTCGCACGCCTTTGCCCAACAATGAGCAAGTTGAAGCGCAGGTGCGTGAGTACATTGAACTTTTTTGTGCCGACTCACAGCCCCAAGAGCTGTTGGCCCTCAGAAAGCATGCCTTGGTGTGGATGACGCGCTTGACCGAGTTCAGGCCCTATCTGGGGGGTGCAGTCTGGCATGGCACTGCAACGCGCTTGTCAGACATTTACCTTCAATTGTTTTGCGACGATGCCAAGTCTTGTGAGATTGAACTCATCAACAAAGGCGTGGCATTTGAGGCCCGCTCGGTGAATGGCCTGCATGGCGAGCCTGTGGAAGCTTTAAGCATTCACAGTTTTTGCGACGAATTGGGTGAGGAGATTGGTGTCCATCTCTTGGTCAATGATTTTGACGATGTCCGTGGCGCCTTGAAGCAAGATGCACAAGGACGTTCACCGAGGGGTGATTTTGAAGCGGTTAAACGATTGATTGAGGCATGATGATGCTATGAAGCAAGCAGATAATCAAAATAATCAGACTCGCCGGCATTGGCTGCTGGCGGGCGTTGGCGTCGCGGCTGGCTTGGCTGGCGCCACTTTCGCTTGGCGAAAATTTCAACCGCAGGGTGTGATGGATGAGGCAGTTCAAAACTTTTGGCAACAAGAGTTTGAAAAGCCAGAAGGCGGCACTTTGAGTTTCCAAAGCTTTCGTGGGAAACCCTTGCTGGTCAATTTTTGGGCTACCTGGTGCCCACCCTGTATTGAAGAACTACCTTTAATTGACGCCTTTTATGCTGCAAATCAAGCTAAATCCTTTCAAGTTGTTGGGTTGGCTGTGGATCAGCCCAGCATGGTTCGCCGCTATTTGACTCAAAAGCCTTTGCGATTTCCCAACGGCTTGGCTGGTTTCAATGGAACAGCCTTGGGACAAACATTGGGCAATGCCCAAAGTGTTTTGCCCTATAGCGTACTTTTCGCAGCAAATGGCAGTCTTTTAAAGCAAAAAGCCGGCAAGTTAGAGCAATCTGACCTAAATGCGTGGCTTCAATTGGTCACTTAAATGGCTTTGGAGAGCAAATGTAGCTATATGGAGGTTTTTTTAGTGTAGATTCAGCCCTTTCGTTAGCAAACACAGGGGGTAACATGGATTTGCGCAAACTGAAAACTTTGATTGACTTGGTATCTGACTCCAACGTCACAGAATTAGAAATCACTGAAGCAGAAGGCAAGGTTCGAATTGTCAAAGGCGCCACACCCTCTGGTGCCCCTGTTTTAAGCCATCAAGTCATGGCACCGGTTGCTCCAGCATTGCCTTCTGCGCCTGTTGCGCCCCCTACTGCCGCCGAAATTGCCGATGCTGCCGCGGTCACTGCCGCTGCCGTTGCAGCCGAAGTTGCCGCTGCTGGCCATACTGTCAAGTCGCCTATGGTGGGCACTTTCTACCGGTCTTCTAGCCCGGGCGCGGCACCCTTTGTGCAGGTGGGCGACACCGTCAAAGAGGGTGACACCCTTTGCATCATTGAAGCCATGAAGATTTTGAACGAAATTGAATCTGACAAATCGGGCACTGTGAAACAGGTCTTGTGCGAAAACGGTCAGGCTGTGGAATACGGTCAAGCTTTGTACATCATCGAATAATTCACCGGGATTTTTATGTTCAAGAAAATTCTGGTCGCGAACCGTGGGGAAATTGCCCTGCGAATTCAGCGCGCATGCCGAGAACTTGGCATCAAAGCGGTCATGGTTTACTCAGAAGCTGACCGCGAAGCCAAATACGTGAAGTTGGCTGAAGAGGCTGTTTGTATCGGCCCCGCAGCCTCAAACCTCAGCTACCTCAATATGCCGGCCATCATCTCGGCTGCTGAAGTGACCGATGCTGAAGCCATTCACCCGGGCTACGGCTTCTTAAGTGAAAACGCAGACTTTGCCGAGCGCGTTGAAAAAAGCGGCTTTCAATTCATTGGCCCCACGCCTGAATCCATTCGCATCATGGGCGACAAGGTCTCGGCCAAGCAGGCCATGATCAAAGCTGGCGTGCCGTGTGTGCCTGGTTCAGAGGGTGAGTTGCCTGACGATCCTGTCATCATTCGGCGCACAGCCAAAAGCATTGGCTACCCCGTCATCATCAAGGCGTCTGGCGGCGGCGGCGGCCGGGGTATGCGAGTGGTGCACACCGAGGCGGCTTTGATTAATGCGGTGCAAATGACCAAGGCCGAGGCAGGTGCCGCATTTGGCAATCCTGCGGTCTACATGGAAAAGTATTTGCAAAATCCGCGTCACATAGAGATCCAAATCTTGGCGGACAAGCACAAGAATGCGGTTTACCTCGGTGAGCGCGATTGCTCCATGCAGCGGCGTCACCAAAAAGTGTTGGAGGAGGCGCCAGCCCCAGGCATTCCCCGCAAACTGATCGACAAAATTGGCGAGCGCTGTGTGGCGGCTTGCAAAAAGATCAACTACCGCGGTGCCGGTACCTTTGAGTTTTTGTATGAAAACGGCGAGTTCTATTTCATTGAAATGAACACGCGTGTTCAGGTGGAGCATCCTGTCACCGAGTGGGTCACGGGCATTGACATTGTCAAAACCCAAATCATGGTGGCCGCTGGCGAAAAGTTGCCCTTCACACAGCGTCAAATTGAAATGCGTGGTCATGCCATCGAATGTCGTGTGAATGCCGAAGATCCCTTCAAGTTCACACCTTCGCCGGGTCGCATCACCACTTGGCATGCCCCTGGGGGCCCAGGCATTCGAGTTGACTCCCATGTCTACAACAACTATTTTGTGCCGCCTAACTACGACTCCATGATTGGCAAAATCATTGCCCATGGCGACACGCGCGCGCAAGCCATTGCCCGCATGCAAACTGCTTTGGCAGAAACCGTGGTGGAAGGCATCAGTACCAACATTCCCTTGCACCGTGAAATTCTGCGCGATGCTAAATTTGTCAACGGTGGCACCAACATTCACTACTTGGAAGAGTGGCTGAGACACCGCAAAGGCTAAGCATGTTTGAACTTAACTTGCTGTGCCCTGAAGACCGCGTCGAT
>CANHXV010000130.1 GCA_947464665.1 Comamonadaceae bacterium | reverse complement strand
TTAGAGCAAGCCGTTGCGCGTCAAACCGAAAAAGGCCGGGATGCTGCTCGGGTGGCAGTTGAAATGGCCATGCTCTTAGAAGACTTGTCCCTAGGCGTTGACGAATTGGACGATGAGGAACTAGCATGAGCGAGTTGCCCGAAAAAAACAGCAAGCCCACAGTTCGAAAGCAAGGCAAATCTGCCAGCAAGTCTGCACGCAGTCGCGCTCGTGAGTTTGCGCTACAAGCTTTGTACCAAGTGTTGGTTGGCAAAAACGAAGCGGCAGATATCGATTTGTTCACTCGGGATTTGTCTGGCTTCCACAAAGCCGACTCAGCTCATTACGATGCGCTTTTGTACGGTTGCTCTGAACAGGCACTTGACTTAGACAAACTTATTTTGCCTTTGCTCGATCGAAGCATGGCAGAGATTTCTCCCATCGAGCGCGCCGTCATGTGGATTGGCGTTTTCGAAATGAAACACTGTCTCGATGTACCTTGGCGTGTCAGCTTGAATGAATGCATTGAATTGGCCAAGGAATTTGGTGGCACAGATGGTCATAAATATGTGAACGCTGTTTTGGAAGGCTTGGCGCCACAACTGCGATCGCATGAAGTTCAAGCCGACCGCGAGGCAGGCCGCGCACGGGCATGAAATCCGTCTACCAATTCCCCATCCGAATTTACTGGGAAGATACCGATGCCGGTGGCATTGTTTTCTACGCCAATTATTTGAAATTTTTTGAACGGGCTCGCACTGAATGGTTGCGTTCACTGGGTATTGAGCAACACTCCTTGAAAGATGAGTGCGGCGGCATGTTTGTGGTCAGTGAAACTCAAATCAAGTATTTTTCACCTGCTCGCTTAGATGATCTGCTTGAAGTCACGGCTCAAACTTCTGAAGCTGGCCGCGCCAGCTTGGTGCTCTCTCAGCAAGCATGGCTGACCACCGACGATGAACGGAAATTGCTGGCTGAAGGCACGATCCGAATTGGCTGGGTAGACAGCCAAACCCTCAAACCCGGCCGTATTCCGGTCAAAATTTTGGAAGCACTTCAATGAACCAAGACAACATGTCCATCATTCAACTTGTGTTGCATGCCAGTTTTGTCGTGCAACTGGTCATGGTCATTTTGATGGCCATCTCTATTGCCAGTTGGGCGGCCATTGTGCGTAAACTCATCGCCATCAAACGGATTCAAACTCTGAACGAAGAGTTTGAACAACAATTTTGGTCAGGAACGAGTTTGAACGATTTATTTTCTTCAGCGGTACAGAATGCCAAATTGGCCGGTCCCATGGAGCGCATTTTTGCCAGTGGTATGCGCGAATATCAAAAACTGCGTGAGCGTCGCATTTCAGATGCAGGCACTTTGCTAGATGGAGCAAGACGTGCCATGCGCGCCAGTTTTCAACGCGAGATGGATGTGGCCGAAGCACAGTTATCTTTTCTGGCTTCAGTAGGTTCTGTGTCGCCTTATGTGGGATTGTTTGGTACGGTATGGGGCATCATGCATGCCTTTACGGGCTTGGCCAGCATGCAGCAAGTGACCTTGGCCACTGTGGCCCCTGGTATTGCCGAAGCCTTGGTGGCAACGGCCATCGGCTTGTTTGCCGCCATTCCTGCCGTAGTGGCCTACAACCGATTTGCGCGTGACATTGACCGTGTGGCGATCAAACTGGAAACCTTCATTGAAGAATTCTCAAACATTTTACAAAGAAGTTTGGGCGGCTCCACCGGTGCAGGAAGCGCCGGACTTTCTGCATCCGGTCACTGATTTTTCGGGAGAAGGTACATGCCAGCTATTTCCTCTCGCGGCCGGGGCCGACGAACCATCAATGAAATCAACATGGTGCCTTTCATCGATGTGATGTTGGTGCTTTTGATTATTTTCATGGTCACCGCGCCCATGATCACACCCAGCGTGGTTGACTTACCAAGCGTAGGAAAAGCCGCCAAGCAACCCGATCAAGTGATTCAAATTGTGGTCCAAATGGATGACAGCCTTGAGATGGTGAGCGACAGCAAAACACAAAAAATCAACCTTGAAAGCTTGGCCAACAGCGTTCGCGTAGCGCAAACCGGGCAAGTCAATTCAGCTGTTGTCATCAGCGCCGATCGCAACGTCAAATACGAAATGGTCGTCAAGGTCATGGACACTTTGCAGCGATCAGGCATCCAACGTGTTGGCCTGTCTGTACAGCTTGCCCCTTGAGTCAATTGAACGCCTTGAAGTTTGTTATTTAACGCATGAATGACTTAGCCCACAACGAGTTTGCGCCCCCACCGGTTGGTGGGTTTGGCCGCTCACTGTCGTTTGCATTGTTCATGCACTTCTTACTACTGGCAGCTCTCACATGGGGCGTTCAGTGGAAAACAGAGCCTAACAACTTATCGGCCTCAGCTGAGTTGTGGTCTGCCATGCCGGTGGAAGCAGCGCCCGCAGCCAATGAGCCAGAGCCCTCCCCGCCAGAGCCGGTCAAAAAAGCTGAACCTCAGATTGAGCCCAAACCAACCCCCCCAGCACCATCCAAAGTCAGTGCTGCCGCTGAGCGTGAAGCGGCCGACATTGCATTGAAAAAGGAAAAGGAAAAGGAAAAGAAACTTCAAGAAAAAAAAGAGGCCGAGTTAGAGAAGAAAAAAAAGCTTGAGAAAGAGAAGCGTGAGAAAGAAAAATTAGAGAAAGAAAAAGAGAAAGAAAAAGCGAAAGAGATCGAAAAGAAGAAAAAAGAAGATGCCAAGAAAGCCGTGGCTGAAGAGAAACGCAATGACGCGCTTCGCAATGAAAACTTAAAACGCATGCAAGGCATGGCTGGTGCTTCGGGTGATGAAAATGCAAGGGGCAGCGCATTGAAAGCGTCGGGCCCATCTCCCAGCTATGCAGGCCGAATTCGCGCTCGGATCAGGCCCAACATCACTTTCACTGAGGATGTGGCGGGCAATCCCAAAGCTGAAGTGGAAGTGCGCACATCACCGGATGGCACCATCATCAGCCGAAAGCTACTGTCGAGCAGCGGTAACAAAGCCTGGGATGAAGCAGTGCTCAAAGCCATCGACAAAACCGCCACCCTTCCCCGAGACGAAGATGGCCGTGTCCCACCCGTTCTAGAAATCAGCTTCCGCCCCAAAGATTAATTTAATTGGGACCCAATTAAATTTCGTAGACGATTTCGGCTTTGCCTTGATCGGCTTGGGCAATCCAGCTTGAAAGGGCTGCATCGCTAGGGAAAAACTTGGCTTGTTCGCCAAGTAGCAGTTCTGCCGCAGCAGCCACTTTGTCGCCTCGGCGCTCTAACTTCAAACGGACAGGCAAACCACGCAACAATTCGCCTTGCTCTGTCATTTCGCGCTGCGGTGGAAAATCTTTCACCAAGCGAGCGACCTCTGGTGCACGGCCATTCACAGACACGCGCAAGAACTTGCCAAAGCGACAACGCGCTGAAGGTAAATCCCAAACTTGCTGAATCGACAAGCGATAACCACCCGAAAAGCGATCGACTTGCATCTTGGCCATGACAATGATCAGTTCATCGTCTTTGAACAAATGACGGTTGGCATTGATCATGGCCTCATCGGCTGTAGCCTCCATCATGGCACTCTTATCATCTAACTTAAAAATGGCCAATTTGCCACGTTGGGCATTGATGATGCGCAAGTCACTCACAATGCCGGCCAACAATTGGGGCTCGCGACTGTCAATCAGTTCGTCAATTTTGCATTTGGCAAACAAGCGAACTTCACGCTCTACTGCATCAAACAAATGACCTGACAAGTAAAAACCAACAGCCGTTTTTTCATGGGTGAGTTGCTCTTTGACACCCCAAGGAAGTACATCCACCAAATCGGGTTCTTGCGTGCTAGAGCCATGGGCATCGTCACCCATCATGTCAAACAAGCCGCCTTGATTGGCGTTCGCAGCAGCGGCCGTTGAGAAATCAAAGGCACGGTCAATGGAGGCTGCCAATGAAGCACGATTGCGCTGCAATGAATCAAAGGCTCCGGCCTTGACCAAGGCTTCTACCGTGCGCTTATTCAAACGACTGCGATCAACACGCACGCAGAAATCAAACAAACTGGTAAAAGGACCACCCTCTTCGCGCGCTTTCACAATGGCATCAATGGCTTGCTGGCCTGTGCCTTTGATGGCACCTAAACCGTAGCGAATGACTTTGTCGGACACTGGCTCAAAGCGGTGCGTGCCTCGATTCACATCGGGCGGATCGAAAGTCATGCCAAACTTCAAGGCATCTTCAAACAAGACCTTGAGTTTGTCGGTGTCGTCCATTTCAATGGTCATGTTGGAACAGAAAAACTCCGCCGTGAAATGAACCTTGAGCCACCCCGTGTGATAGGCCAACAAAGAATAAGCTGCAGCGTGTGATTTGTTGAAACCATAGCCTGCAAACTTTTCCATCAAGTCAAAAACTTCGTCAGCCTTTTCTTCGCTCAAGCCATTGACGCCAGCGCCCTTACGGAAAATCTCCCGGTGCTCGGCCATCTCTTCGGCTTTTTTCTTACCCATGGCGCGGCGTAGCAAATCAGCAGCGCCCAAACTGTAACCACCTAACACCTGCGCGGTTTGCATGACCTGCTCTTGGTAAACCATGATGCCGTAGGTTTCAGACAGGACTTTTTCAACCAAGGGGTGCGGATACTCCACCACTTCACGGCCGTGCTTGCGCGCCACAAAACTGGGAATCAAATCCATCGGGCCAGGTCGGTACAAGGCATTGAGGGCAATCAAATCCTCCAAACGCGAAGGGCGAGCATCTTTCAACATGCCTTGCATGCCGCGACTTTCAAACTGGAACACAGACTCAGTGCGCCCATCGGCAAACAACTTATAGGTGGCCACGTCATTGAGTGGAATATTTTCAAACGCAAAATTTTCTTGACCTTTATGGCGCTTCACAATCATGTCGCGTGCCAACTCCAAAATGGTCAAGGTGGCCAAGCCTAAGAAGTCAAACTTTACCAAGCCAATGGCTTCCACATCGTCTTTGTCGTACTGGCTCACTGCAGAGCTACTGCCCGGCTGTTGATACAGAGGACAAAAATCTGTGAGCTTGCCGGGCGCAATCAAGACGCCACCTGCGTGCATGCCCACATTGCGGGTCATGCCTTCTAATTTTTGCGCCAGCGCCAACAATGTTTTGACTTCGTCTTCTTTTTCCAAGCGCTCGGCCAAAATAGGTTCGGCCTTGATCGCACCATCGATGGTGATGTGCTGGCCTGGCTTATTGGGGATGAGCTTGCTGATGCCATCGCAGAACATGTAACTCATGTCCAGCACACGGCCCACATCCCGAATGGCGGCACGCGCCGCCATGGTGCCGAAGGTGACAATTTGGCTCACGGCATCGCGACCGTACTTGTCTTTGACGTAGTCAATCACGCGATCACGATTGGCTTGGCAAAAATCAATGTCAAAGTCGGGCATGGACACCCGCTCAGGATTCAAAAAACGCTCAAACAGAAGGTTGTATTGCAGCGGATCAAGATCGGTAATTTTCAAAGAATAAGCGACCAAGGAGCCAGCGCCAGAACCCCTGCCTGGCCCCACCGGACAGCCATTTTTCTTTGCCCAATTGATGAAGTCCCCCACAATCAAAAAGTAACCAGGGAAACCCATGTTCAATATGGTGTTGATCTCAAACTCTAAACGCTCTGCATAACGCGGGCGCTCAGCCTCTCGCTTGGCTGCATCTGGGTA
>CANHXV010000129.1 GCA_947464665.1 Comamonadaceae bacterium | reverse complement strand
TAGGCAGACACCTCATACCTTTGCAAACCCTCGGCGCCCGTCATTGCCGTGATCAAATCCATCATGGCGTAGGCTTCGTCGTCTTCGGGTAACAAGGGCGGGTATTTGGCAAACAGCGTGTTGGGTTCGATGGTGAGGTGGTAGATAGAAATGTGAGGTGGCTTGAAACTCAAAGCTGTTTGAATATCTTGCGTCAAATCGCTCAGAGTTTGACCCGGCAAGGCATACATCAAATCCAAGTTGAAAGTCTCAAATGCAGACTGCGCCTCTTCCACGGCAGCCATGGCTTGATCTCGGTTGTGCACACGGCCAAGCGCCTTCAAGTGCCCGTCATTGAAACTCTGAACGCCTACGGACAAGCGTGTGACACCTGCCGCACGAAAGGCTTTGAAACGATCTTTTTCAAAGGTACCCGGGTTGGCTTCCAATGTTATTTCAGCTTCAGCCTCCAAAGGCAACCGGGCTCTGATGCCGCTGATCAATCGATCGATGCTGTGAGGCGTGAACAAACTGGGCGTACCACCACCAATGAAAATGCTGTGAACAGGTCGACCCCAAATTAAGGGCAGACTGGTTTCTAAATCAGTCAACAATGCATCGATGTAGCGTTGCTCCG
The DNA here is from genome assembly GCA_947464665.1 of Comamonadaceae bacterium. GTDB lineage: Bacteria > Pseudomonadota > Gammaproteobacteria > Burkholderiales > Burkholderiaceae_C > Limnohabitans_A. The sequence continues at coordinate 5,139 of CANHXV010000129.1, read as the reverse complement.
GCATGGCTTGTGAGCTGTCACGCCATTCGTGAGAGTTGAAATCGCAGTAGGGGCATTTTTGAATGCACCATGGCAAGTGCACATACAAAGAAAGCGGCGGCAAAGACTGCAATTGCAGCAATCCTGGGCGCATGGCGTGCACTGCGTCAAAGGCTTGCTTCATTCAAAGGCCCCAGCGCTCGCGCATCAGCGACACCATAGCTTGCGACGACCGACCTCGGTGGCTGTTGGCGTTCTTTACTTCGACAGGCAATTGCGCAAAAGTTTTTCCAAATTCAGGCAAGAACAAGACAGGGTCGAATCCAAAACCGTTGGCGCCCAAAGGCTCGCGTGCAATGTCAACCACCACACGGCCCACCGCAATCAAAGGCTCAGGATCGAAGGCACTTCTGACGGCCACCAAAGTACTCACCATGGCAGCACGTCGATTTTCAACAGAGGCCATTTGCTCAAGCACCGCCTTCACGTTGTTGGCATCTGATTTTTCATACCCAAACTGTGTGCAATAGTAGGCTGTGTCCACCCCAGGCAAACCACCAAACGCGTCAATGCACAAACCGGCGTCGTCGGCCACGGCGGGCAATCCACTTTGTTCAGCAGCATGCCTTGCTTTGGCCAAGGCGTTTTCCACAAATGTTTTGTAAGGCTCAGCAGCTTCCGAAATATTCAACTCAGACTGCCGAACCAACTGCACTTTGAGTGTGCCAAACATGGTTTGCAATTCGGCCAATTTACCCGAATTGTTGGACGCCAAAACCATCTTCATGAAATCAAGCTCCGCCGTGCACGTGCGTTTGACGGGATTGCTTTTGCAAATGCACCAACTCGGCAATGCCTTTTTCGGCCAATGCCAAGAGGCTGTCCATTTCTTTGCGTGTAAAGGCCACGCCTTCTGCTGTGCCCTGTACTTCCACAAAATTGCCTGCTCCCGTCATGACCACATTCATGTCGGTGTCGCACGAGGAGTCTTCGGTGTAATCCAAATCAAGCAATGCAGCGCCTTCTTTCAGTCCGACGGAAATAGCTGCCACAGAATCCAAAATAGGTGACTCATTCAATTTACCTTGGCGCATGAGCCAATCCACTGCGTCTTGGGCTGCCACAAAGGCGCCAGTGATACTCGCAGTGCGCGTGCCGCCATCGGCTTGCAGCACATCGCAATCGAGGTGAATGGTGCGCTCACCTAATTTTTTCAAATCAAAAACTGCGCGCATAGATCGGCCAATCAGGCGTTGAATTTCTTGGGTTCGGCCGCTTTGTTTGCCGCGCGCTGCTTCGCGATCGCCGCGTGTGTGTGTTGCGCGTGGCAGCATGCCGTATTCAGCCGTGACCCAGCCCTCACCGCTGCCTTTTTTGTGTCCAGGTACCTTTTCTTCCACCGATGCCGTGCACAACACTCGGGTATCGCCAAACTCTATGAGGACAGAACCTTCTGCGTGCACGGTATAGCCACGCGTGATTTTCACGGGGCGCAATTGGTTTTGATTGCGCCCATGGGCACGTATTGAAGTTGTAGAGGAACTGGTCATGGTGAGGCGCTGTTTAAGTTTGAGATAATGGGTCATAGGCAAGAGGCAAAGTGGCCAAGCCCCAACAGAACAGCAGTGTTTGACTGCTGTACCCAGGAAAGAATCCATGCCAGTTTACAGTATGACCGGGTATGCCAGCGTGCAGTCCAGCGCGCCAACGGCAGAGGGAAGCACCGATTCCGCAGCTTCTCCAACGGTCCGTTTTGGTTTGGAAATTAGATCGGTCAACAGCCGTTTTTTGGATCTGAGTTTTCGCCTGCCCGACGAACTGCGTCACACGGAGCCAGCGCTTCGTGAACACATCGTTCACCACATTAAGCGCGGCAAGGTAGAGGTCCGTGCCGTTTACCACAGCAACCAAGATACCGAACTGGCCGATCCAGCCATTGGCACAATCCAAAAACTTTTGAGTTTGCAAAACAAAATTCAGAGCTGGCTGCCCAGTGCGCGTGATTTAAGTGTTTCCGATGTCATCAAACTGGCTTCTCACGAAAAATCAGGCACAGGCCTGAACGAGGCAGACCTCATGCCCTTGGCCACTCAAGCGGTTAAAGCCCTTAAAGACGCCCGTGCCAGAGAAGGGGCACGGCTGGCAGAAATGTTGCAAGAACGCATTGGCCAGCTCAGCACTTTGGCTGAACAAGCTGCGCCCCTACTTCCGCTTTTGGTGGAACAGCAGCGCCAGCGCTTTTTAGACCGCTGGAACGAGGCCATGGCCTTGTCCGAAGGCGCCGTGTCGTCCGATGTGGCCAAAGACCGTGCACTGACTGAAGCCACCGCATTTGCCATTCGCATCGATGTAGCCGAGGAACTCACACGGTTGGCCTCGCATTTGGATGAAATCAGTCGCTTGCTCAAAAAGGGCGGCGATATCGGCAAGCGCTTGGACTTTCTCATTCAAGAACTCCATCGAGAGGCCAACACCTTGGGCTCTAAATCGGCTGCCTTGGAGCTGACCAAAATATCGGTCGACATGAAGGTGCTCATTGAGCAAATGCGCGAACAAGTGCAAAACATCGAATAAGTAGCGTCTCTGCTGCTCCACAAGCCCTATACCCCATTACACTTCTTGCCATGGAATATCCTGGAAACCTCTACGTTGTAGCCGCTCCCAGTGGTGCGGGAAAATCCAGCTTGGTCAAGGCGCTGATGGAGCTAGATTCGCGCGTATTGCCTTCGGTCTCTCACACCACTCGGTCACCACGCGGTCAAGAAAAACATGGCCGCGAGTACTTCTTTGTGTCCCAACAAGAGTTTGATGCCATGGTGGGTGGAGATGCCTTTGTGGAGTGGGCCAATGTGCACGGACACCGTTATGGCACCTCCAAGAAAATGCTGGAAGAGCGCATGGCGCAGGGCTCTGACGTGATTCTAGAAATTGATTACCAAGGTGCCATTCAAATCCAAAAGGTCTACGGAAACGCCATTCTGATCTTTATCTTGCCTCCGAGCTGGGAAGAATTGCGAAGCCGTCTGGAGCGCCGCGGCGAAGACAGCACCGAAACCATCGAATTGCGCCTGCAAAATGCGGCCATTGAGCTGGCTCAGGTCAAAGAATTCGACTTCGTTATAATCAACGAAGTTTTCGATCGCGCCTTGTTTGATCTCAAGGCCATCGTGCACGCTCAGCGACTGAAATACACAGCTCAGCACCGAGCCCGTGCCGAAACTTTCGAATCCCTTCATATCACCTGAATTTTTTTACCGGAGACCGTCATGGCCCGCATTACTGTTGAAGATTGCCTCGAACAGATTCCTAACCGTTTCCAATTGGTCTTGGCTGCTACCTACCGTGCACGCATGCTGAGCCAGGGGCACACCCCCCGGGTCGAAAGCAAAAACAAGCCCGGTGTGACGGCCCTGCGCGAAATTGCTGCTGGCAAAGTTGGTTTGGAAATGCTTAAAAAAGTAAACTAATTTCTACATTCAGCCAGGCCACAAGGCCTAGCCCCAAAAGCCTCAAAGTGTCAAAACCTGGGGCTTTTTCACAGTCGCGTTACATTTAAGGCATGCGCGCAGCTTTTTCATCTATTTTTGACAAGTCCGGTAGTACTTCCATACCCGGAAAGCGTGAAAATGCTCACAACATCCTGGTTGGCATGCCCAGTGCCAGTGCAGCCAATGCCGCCGCAGCCAGTTTTGCCGCCTTGGTCGCCCAACTCAGCTATCTTTCTGCATCAGACATTGACTTGGTGCGCAAAGCCTACCGATTTGCAGATGAAGCCCACTTGGGCCAACTTCGAAAAGATGGTCAGCTCTACATCACGCACCCCATTGCAGTGGCCACGCAGTGCACCGAATGGAAGCTTGATGCGCAAGCTTTGATGGCAGCCCTCATGCACGATGTCATGGAAGATTGCGATGTCACCAAATCTGACTTGATTGAAAAGTTTGGCTCATCAGTGGCTGAATTGGTCGATGGCTTGACCAAGTTGGACAAATTGGAGTTCAACACCCGCGAAGAAAATCAAGCTGAGTCATTTCGGAAAATGCTCTTGGCCATGGCCCGAGATGTGCGTGTGATCTTGATCAAATTGGCAGATCGCACTCACAACATGCGCACCATGGCTGACATGCCCCGAGAAAAATGGGCCCGCATTTCTTCAGAGACCATCGAAATCTATGCGCCCATTGCGCACCGCTTGGGCCTGAATCAAACCTATCGCGAATTGCAAGATTTGTCATTTCGCCACTTGAAGCCTTGGCGGTACGCCATTCTGTCCAAGGCTGTTGCCAAAGCTAGAAATCGAAGACGTGATTTGATTCAAAAAGTTCAAGCCGAACTAGAGTCTACGTTCTCAAAGGCAAACATCGATGTGCAAATTTCTGGCCGAGAAAAAACGCTTTTTTCCATCTACAAAAAAATGGATGGCAAGCATCTGAGTTTTGCACAAGTCACCGACATCTATGGCTTCAGACTCATTGTGCCTTCGGTCATTGATTGCTACACAGCTTTAGGAATTTTGCATCAGATGTACAAGCCCGTGCCGGGTAAATTCAAAGACCATATTGCCATTGGCAAAGTGAACGGCTATCAGTCTTTGCACACCACCTTGGTTGGCCCCTCGGGTGTCAATGTTGAATTTCAAATGCGCACTGAAGCCATGAATGTCGTGGCTGAATCCGGCGTGGCAGCGCATTGGCTCTACAAGGATGACGCCTCCGGTAGCATGGAAGCCGAGCGCTTGGGCACTCAGTGGTTGCAATCGCTCTTAGACATCCAAAAAGAAACACATGATGCTTCAGAATTTTGGGATCATGTCAAAGTTGATTTATTCCCAGACGCGGTTTATGTGTTCACGCCCAAAAGCCAAATCATGTCCTTGCCAAGAGGCGCCACGGTGGTCGATTTCGCCTACATGATTCACAGCAATCTTGGCGATCATTTGGTGGCTGCCAAAATTAACAACCAACAAGTTCCCTTGCGCACAGAACTAAAAAATGGCGATGTGGTGGAGGTTATGACAGCGCCAGTGTCTGCGCCTAACCCCTCATGGCTTGGCTTTGTCAGAACAGGCCGCGCGCGCTCCAGAATTCGGCATCACCTTAAAACCATGGCGCACAGTGAATCGATGGAATTGGGCTTGAAGCTTCTCACGCAAGCATTGCG
>CANHXV010000128.1 GCA_947464665.1 Comamonadaceae bacterium | reverse complement strand
TGGTTGGCCGAGCGTTTGCAAAAAGATTTGGGGCTGAGTGGCAAACACGGCAGCATTTCGTCGGCCATGCACCGAGATGACTTTGCGCAGCGCGGTTTGTCTGCAGGTGGGCAAACCACCTTGCCATTTGAAATTCAAGGCGCTGACGTGCTGGTTTTGGACGATGTGCTCTACACCGGCCGCACCATTCGCGCGGTGATCAATGAGTTGTTTGATTACGGCCGCCCTGCCAATGTGAGGCTGGCTGTGTTGGTCGACCGCGGCGGCAGGCAATTGCCCATTCAGGCCGACTTTGCAGCAGCACGCGTCAGCTTGCCCATCTCGCAATCCTTGGCGCTGGCGCGCTTGGACAATGGCGAGTTCAGCTTTGAAGTTCAAGCCCAAGATGAATCAAGCACCGTAGGAAAAAAATAACAATGCTCTACAAACGCAACCCCCAACTCAACAAGAACGGTGAACTCATTCACTTGCTGTCGACCGAAGGCTTGTCTCGCGACATCCTGACGCACATCTTAGACACAGCAGCCAACTTTGTGAGTGTGAGTGACCGCGAAGTGAAGAAGGTGCCGTTGCTGCGCGGCAAGAGCGTCTTCAACTTGTTTTTTGAAAATAGCACGCGCACGCGCACCACGTTTGAAATTGCGGCCACGCGTTTGTCGGCCGATGTGATCAACCTCGACATTGCGCGCTCTTCTGCTTCTAAAGGTGAATCGCTGCTCGACACCATTGCCAACTTGTCGGCCATGGCAGCCGATATTTTTGTGGTGCGGCACTCAGAATCGGGTGCGCCATACCTCATTGCACAGCATGTAGCACCGCATGTGCATGTGGTGAACGCCGGCGATGGCCGTCACGCACACCCCACTCAGGGTTTGCTCGACATGTACACCATTCGCCACTACAAAAAAGATTTTGCAAACCTCACTGTAGCCATTGTGGGCGACGTGTTGCACTCGCGCGTGGCCCGCTCAGACATTCATGCGCTAACCACACTGGGTTGCGCCGAAGTGCGCGTTGTGGGTCCCCAAACCTTGGTGCCCTCTGACATGTCGCAAATGGGAGTGAAGGTTTTTCACAATTTAGAAGAAGGCATCAAAGACTGCGATGTGATCATCACCCTGCGATTGCAAAACGAGCGCATGAGCGGTGCTTTGCTGCCCTCTAGCCAAGAGTATTTCAAACGCTTTGGCCTCACGCCTGAAAAATTGGAACTGGCTAAACCTGATGCCATCGTGATGCATCCTGGCCCAATCAACCGCGGTGTCGAAATTGACTCGGCTGTGGTGGATGGGCCCCAAAGTGTGATCTTGCCGCAAGTGACTTTTGGCATTGCAGTGCGCATGGCGGTGATGAGCATCGTGGCGGGCAATGAGGCCTGAAAATAAGTAGAAAAAGAAAGATCAAAGACCATGAAAATTTTGATTCAAGGTGGCCGGGTGCTAGACCCAAAAAGCAAAACAGATGCAGTGGCCGATGTGGCTATTTCAGCCGGCAAAATTGTGGCCATTGGCAAAGCGCCGGAAGGGTTTCAAGCACAAAAAACCATCGATGCCAAAGGCTGCATTGTGATGCCTGGCTTGGTTGATTTGGCTGTTCGCTTGAAAGAGCCGGGCCATGAGCATGAAGGCATGCTTGATTCAGAATTGGCTGCTGCAGTGGCAGGTGGTGTGACCAGCTTGGTGTGCCCACCCGATACAGATCCTGTGTTGGACGAGCCAGGCCTGGTTGAAATGTTGCGCTTCAAAGCCGAAAAACTCAATCGTTCCAAAGTCATGCCGCTCGGTGCATTGACGCGCGGTTTAAAGGGCGAAATCCTCACGGAAATGGTTCAACTCACAGAAGCCGGTTGCGTTGGTTTCAGCCAAGCCGAGGTGGCGCTTGAAAACACGCAAGTCTTGCAGCGCGCCTTGCAATACGCCAACTCATTTGGCTACACCGTTTGGTTGCGTCCGCAAGAATTGCATCTGGGTAAAGGCGTTGCTGCCAGTGGACCCTTGGCCACGCGCATGGGTTTGTCGGGCGTACCCGTGGCCGCAGAAACCATTGCTTTGCATACCATCTTTGAATTGCTCAAAAGCACCAAAGCGCATGTGCACTTGTGCCGCATCAGCAGCGCTGCAGGTGTGGCCTTGATTCGCCAAGCCAAAGCAGAAGGCCTGCCCGTCACTTGCGACGTCAGCATCAATTCTTTGCACCTGACCGATGCCGACGTGGGTTACTTCGACAGCCGTGCGCGCTTGTCGCCACCGCTGCGCCAACAGCGCGATCGCGATGCACTGCGCGAGGCCTTGGCCGACGGTACCATCGATGCCTTGGTGTCTGACCACAGCCCTGTCAGTGAAGATGAAAAGGCATTGCCCTTTGCCGAAGCAGAACCCGGCGCCACGGGCCTCGAGCTATTGCTCAGCTTGGCACTCAAATGGTCACAAGACAGCAAAGTGCCCCTGATGCGTGCCATGGCCACCATCACCCACGAAGCTGCTCGTGTGCTCAAACAAGACATGGGTCAACTGAAGGTTGGTGCGCAGGCCGACGTGTGCATCTTGGACCCCGAGGCGTATTGGCAAGTGAAGGCAGAGAACTTGCGCAGTCAAGGTAAGTTCACCCCCTTTTCTGGTTACGACTTGCCTGGCCGTGTGAAATACACATTGGTCAGCGGACAACTGGCCTACCAAGCTTAAACATGCGAGCAGTCTTCAAACTGCTGCGTGGCTTTTGGCATGTCCTTAGGGGATGGGTCACCATTTATTTTCGGTTTCCCCAACTGACCCCTCAGCAGCGTGAGGCACGTGTTCAAGCGTGGGCCATGCAACTTTTGCGAATATGGGGTATTGACTTAGAAGTTCGGGGTAAGCCCGTCATGGTGGGCCCTGCGCTGCTGGTCTGCAATCATATTTCTTGGTTGGACATTGTGGTGATCCATGCCACGCGCCACTGTCGTTTTGTTTCAAAATCCGAATTGCAAAGCTGGCCTCTGCTAGGCACTTTGGCTACCGGTGCTGGCACGCTGTACATTGAAAGAGCGCAAAGAAAAGATGCCATGCGCATGGTCAAAGACATGGCGCAATCTTTGCGCAGTGGTGAAGTTCTGGCGGTATTTCCAGAAGGCACCACGGGTGATGGCATCGGCATGCTGCCTTTTCATTCCAACCTCATTCAATCGGCCATTGAGGGCGATGCTCCCATTCAAACCTTGGCTTTGCAGTTTGTCGATACTCGCACCCACAACATCAGCATGGCTGCGCGGTTTGTGGGCGATGACACTTTACTTGCTTCAATTTGGAGTACTCTCAATGCCAGCGGCTTGAAGGCGGTGGTCAATTTTGGGGAACTTCAAATGGCCCAAGGCAGAAGTCGCCGAGCTTGGGCCCAAGATCTGCACCAAGATGTGTTGGCACTTAAGAAGAATTGCGCACAAACTGCCTTATGAGGCTGTAAAGCTGTGTGTGAGAAGTTGGGACAACTTCTAGGTGTCCTACAGGAACCGCAGACATCCTTGAAGCCCAATAAATTGAAAGCTTTCGGAAATTTAATTCATAAATTGCCGACATAAATACCGACATTTATAAATCTCAAGGCTTTTTTACCTTTTTGAGAAAGTGTTTAGTTGAGGAGTTTTGACACACCCTCAGCCCTTTTGTTTAATACGGTGTTAGAGCACTAACAAATACCATCCTACCCTGACCCCACACTCACCGCACCCCCACTTATTGGTGATGGGACTCCCGTCAAAATTCGTATACTAATTTGCTCAGAGGTTGGGCCTAAGCAAGGACTCCCTTTCTGTTTGAAATACCTCAGCCGGTGGAATAAATGAATTTTGAAATGAATTCGAAGGTTCGTATTTAGACTTGATTGTAAAAATGATCGCTATCTAGCTATGCAGCTTAAACTCTAAGCTTAGTAAGCCGATTGTTAATTTGGGTGGCCGATTGATGGTGTTATTTGGGTCTAAGGTTAAGTAGGACTAATCACCGCCACCGCCGCCATCACCACCGCCGCCGCCATCACCGCCACCGCCACCGCCACCGCCACCGCCGTCATAAACACCAACAAGAGTAATCCGTGTTAGAGATGGACCAGCTATAAGTCCGATGGCTTTACTTGTATCACTTGATGTAATGGAACTCGCAATTGCCATACCTTGTGTGATTGATTCCTCCGGAGTATTGAAATTCAATCCAAGTTCAATGCTGAATTTTTTTGCTACATCAATCTTGTTATCTAGTAAATTTGCAACCCATCCCCATGTCGCATCGCCTTTAAAAGTATGAGCTGATTTGAGGATATCACTTACCAATGTACCTTTTGTTGCTCTGCCAAATGTAAGCTCGTTAGTCCAGAATGTAAGCCCGCCAGCATCAGCACCATTTGACCTGCCTAGTACATTTTTGTAGATGACATTTATAAAATCGGTGTTTGTGGTTTTTGATGAAAAGCCAGTTAAATTTGAATAGTTAACTCCTGCGGCGTAAAATGAATCAGCAATTTGACTAATTGTTTTGCCAGCTTTAATTTCATCAAGCCAAAAACTCATTCCATCAGCATCTGGAATTCGGTTGAAAAAAGATACATATAGTTCTACTAGGCTAGTTACAGATGCTTGTGATGTGCTTTCTGACTTGCTCTGAACTAGTAGGTTCATTGTTTTGTCGCTAAACTTAATCGATTCAATACTTGTAAGTGTGTCATTACCTGTTGCACCTGATTTGTCAGTAAGGTTGAACCCAGTTGACGTTTGTACAACAGAGTAATTAGATATTTTGCCATTCACTACAACTGTATCTAACCCGGGTCCGCCATTGATTAAATCATTAGCGTTGGTACTATAAATAGTGTCATTGCTAGACCCACCGTTGAACGATTTAAAGACTCCGCTATTGACTGATGTGTCAAGAATTAAAACTGATGAGCTAATTCCTTGTACGACAACGTTTAGTGATTCAGTTCCTTCGGTGGTGAAATCAGATGCGATAGGAACAGAAATTGTCGCAAGTCCAGCTGAGTTAACTATTGCTGACCCAGATAAACTACCTCCAGAAATATCTGAAGAATTTACACCCGTTATCGTGTAAGGGATGTAAGTCCCGCTAGCAACATTGGTAGTTATCAATGTGAAAACGGCACTTGAACCTTCGATAACAGAATTTGTAGCGGGGGATAAGTTATAGGTCGCAACTTTGGGGGATGTGGAAGTGTCCCTAATTACAATCCCCACCGAATTGCCAGCTGCGACAGTTCTAGCGTAATCAGAATAAAACTGGATGAATAATGTTTCATCTCCCTCTGTAGTTGAATCAGTTGAAATCGGAATTGATAAATTTGTGTTGCCAGAGGAGTCAAGTACACTGATACCAGTTAATGAAAGACCACCAAAATCCGATGAAGTAATTCCGTTTCCATAAAGTTGATAGTAAACATTTGTATTTGATTTGCCTGATGATAATTTGCCGGATGAAAGTGTTGTTGGCCCTCCCGAAAGTGAGGCATAAAGCGTCATGCCTTCATAAGCAGAAGTCTTGTTTAGTGAGAGGGAGTATGGCATTTAAGCAGTATATTAAGCTAAAATTTAAGAGATTTAATGTATGTATGTTAAGTATGAATTGATAGGAATATAAAATAGGATTTATGGGTTGTTTTACAGATATTTTTCAAGCTTATTCAGTAAATAATATTTATAAAAATGTCATTTTCTGTTGCATTCTTTATATAGAAAAATGGTATTTGGATCTCTACATGAAAATTGATTGACTTCAAATCCGAAGTTCTAGTTATTTAAAAATTC
>CANHXV010000127.1 GCA_947464665.1 Comamonadaceae bacterium | reverse complement strand
GTGAGATTCATGCCACAGGCTCGCTCACACACTGAAGTGGGTGTCCCGCCTGATTGGCTGCATCCAGCACTTGGTCGACCTTTGTCGCAGCCACATCACGGGAGAAAACCCCACATACGCCCTTGCCGTCCAAGTGGATTTTCAACATGATTTGAGTGGCGGCTTCTCTGTCCTTGTTAAAAAACTCTTGAAGCACCAAAACAACAAACTCCATGGGTGTGTAATCGTCATTCAACATGACAACTTGATACATCTGCGGAGGCCCTACTTTGGCAGGTCGTCTTTCTAAAACCACAGAATCGCTATTTCCGGGGGTACGCACAGGCTCCCCAACCGATCCAGGCGGGTTTGGTAAATTTGGTTTTTTAGGTTTCTCTGTTGCCATGATTTCATTCTATAGAGACTGAGCGGGGTTCTCAGCAGACCCCTTCAAAAGTCCTTATGCCGCAATGCAACAATTTTGCGTCAGTCGGGTAAACCTTGAATTGACAACGCCAAAAACAGTGCTTTAAATGTCCTCTATAAATCAAACGGATGGAGACATGCATGCTCAACGGAACAGTGAAATGGTTCAATGACGCCAAGGGATTTGGATTTATTCAGCCCGATGGTGGCGGCCCAGACGCTTTTGCGCATTTTTCTGCCATCACCATGGAAGGCTTTAAAAGCCTCAAAGAGGGTGCCAGGGTTAGTTTTGAATTAACCGATGGCCCCAAAGGTCCAATGGCCATCAATATTCAGTCTGAACAAGCTGCTGTGCAGGAAGTCAAACCTGAGGCTTCTTGAGGCTAAGAAAAAAGCTCTTTAGAACGAATTCTGAAGAGCTTTTATCAGACAAAAATGGTCGGCGTGGCGGGATTCGAACTCGCGACCCCTTGCACCCCATGCAAGTGCGCTACCAGGCTGCGCTACACGCCGACAAGCTATAAATTATAGCCCGAGAATACTCTCAATTTGAGAGCAAGTCTCTGATATCCATCAATTCACGGCGCAGCGTTGGCAGACTGCTTGAGGCTTGAAGCTGAGAGGCCCTTTGAGCACTTTCCGTCGCCATGACAGCTGTTTCCTCACTCTCTGAGAAAGCCGCCGTATCTTCGTCGAAATCTTCCATGATTTCATCATCTGATGCGCTCAATTCATGCGCATCTTTTTTCAAGCCCTTTTGAAATTGAGCAAGTTCTTGCATTTTGTTGCGCGCACCACTGATGGTGAAACCTTGCTCATAAAGCAAATCCCGGATCCGGCGAATCATGAGCACTTCGTGGTGCTGGTAATACCGGCGATTGCCACGGCGCTTGACAGGGCGAAGTTGCGTAAATTCTTGCTCCCAATAGCGCAGCACATGCGGCTTGACACCGCATAGCTCGCCCACCTCACCAATGGTGAAGTAGCGCTTGGCTGGAATAGACGGGAGGGAGTTCTCCATTGAAATCACTAACTTGCTAGGGGGACTACAAGCTTACTCTAAGCATAGACCCCGAGTAAAGGGGCGAATGATTAAATTTTTGAAGGATTCTGAAAATAATTGGAAGCGGCTGAAATTCAATCTTCCAGTTTTTCATCCCCCTGGATGACTGCCTTGAGTTTGTGACTAGCGTGAAATGTGGCCACGCGCCGAGCTTCAATCGGAATCAACTCGCCGGTACGCGGATTACGTCCTGGCCGTGGCGCTTTTTCTCGGATTTGAAAATTGCCAAATCCGGAAATCTTGACATCGTTACCCTGCACCAATTGGCTGGCAATCAAATCAAAAAATGAATCCACCATGTCCTTGGATTCACGCTTGTTCAGGCCAATTTGCTCAAACAACAAATCAGCCAGGTGAGCCTTGGTGAGTGCCGGTGTTTCGAGGCTTTCAACAGAAAAATTCATATCCACTTTCAGACAAGCATTAAGTGCGCAAACGGGCGGATAACTTCTGTGCCAAGTGATCTAGCACAGCTTTGACTGTGGATTCAATTTGCACATCTGTCAATGAGGCCTCGTCATTGTTTAAGACAAGCCGGACAGCCAAGCTTTTTTCTACACCAAGCGTTGCCTGAGGTCGAAACACATCAAACAACACAGCACTTCGAAGAAGACCTGCTGTAGGTGCCGCGTGAACAACGGCCATCAATTCAGCATGGGTAACTTTTTCTGCCACCACCACGGCGATATCTCGCTCTACGGCTTGGAATTTTGCAACACCTTGCGCCATTGGCACTTGTCTCTGGAGAACTGCATCCAAATCGAGTTCAAACAGAACAGGTGCCTGCTGCAGGTCCCATGTCTGACGCCATCGCGGATGCAGCTCCCCCACATGGCCAATGACTTTGCCAAACAAAGAAACTTGAGCACAACGACCAGGATGCATGGCTGGGTGCTCAGCCAACTCAAAAACTGGCTTGGCGGGTGCCAACAAAGCCTCTACCTCGCCTTTCACGTCAAAGAAATCAACATTGCGAACCTTACCGCTCCATGAAGTGGCAGATAACGGACCATAAGCTACGGCCGACACACGCATGGGCTGGCTTAAACCTTCAACCGTGGTGTCTGAATCCTTCACCGTAGCATCGCGCAAAAACACACGCCCCAATTCAAAGACACGCACGCGATCGGCTTTGCGATCAAGGTTGAACTTCACCACCTGCAACAAAGATCCCAGAAGACTGGTGCGCATGACGCTCATTTGACTGGCAATGGGGTTAAGCAACTTCAAAGGATTGGGGTTGCCCGCGAGTTCATGCTCCCAGCGCTCTTCTACAAAGCTGAAATTGATAGTTTCTTGGTAGCCCAGCGCGGCCAAACTGCGACGCACTGAAAACGGACCACGCATATTCTCTTTGCGAATCTTGGCAGTGATGGGCGCCAAAGGCGGGGTAGTAGGCAATTGGGTGTATCCCACCATGCGCGCCACCTCTTCAATGAGGTCTTCTTCAATTTCCAAATCGAAGCGCCAACTCGGTGGATTCACCGTGATCGAACCATCTGTTTCTGAAACTTCAAAACCCAAGCCGCGCAGCGCATCTGCACATTGCTTTTGACTCAGTGTCATGCCGATCACCTTGTTGGCTCGCGCAACGCGCAATGTCACAGGCTTGCGAGCTGGCATGTTCAACTTTTGATCGTCTACAGGGCCGATTTGAGTTGTAGGTGTACCGCAAATGTCAATGACCAACTGGGTAATGTGTTCAATGTGTTCAACTGTGCTTTCAGGATCTACCCCACGCTCAAAACGGTGGCCGGCGTCGGTTGAAAAGTTGTAACGGCGTGAACGGCCGGCAATCGCTTTTGGCCACCAATAGGCGGCTTCGATGTAAATGTTTTGCGTATCATCAGACACTGCAGTGGCATCGCCTCCCATGATGCCAGCCAAGGACTCCACTTGAGCGTCATCTGCAATCACCCCTACTTTGTGGTCCACAGTCACGGTATTACCGTTGAGCAGCTTCAATGTTTCATGGGGACGGCCCCAGCGCACTTGCAAACCACCGTGAATTTTGTTCAGGTCAAAGATATGAGAAGGTCGGCCAAATTCAAACATCACGTAGTTTGAAATGTCGACCAAGGGGCTCACACTGCGTTGGCCACACCGCGCCAAACGGTCCACCATCCATGCGGGCGTTTGGGCCTTTGGATTGACACCCTTGACCACCCTGCCGCTAAACCGGCCACACAAGTCTGGGGCTTGAACAGCCACCGACAATTTGTCTTGCACTTGGGCCGGGAGTGTTTTGAATGCAGGTGCTTTTAAAGGCGTGCCCGTGATAGCCGACACCTCTCGTGCAATGCCATAGACACTCAAGCAATGTGCCAAATTGGGCGTAAGTTTGAGGGTGAACAGCGTATCGTCCAGCTTCAAATAAGAGCGAATACTTTCACCCAGGGGAGCATCGACTGGCAGCTCTAACAAGCCACCATGATCGTCAGCAATCTTGAGTTCTTTGGCTGAACACAGCATGCCTTGGCTTTCAACACCACGCAGTTTGCCCAACTTGATTTGAAAAGCCTTGCCATCTTCACCAGGCGGCAACTCTGCACCCACCATTGCACAGGGAATGCGAATACCTACCCGCGCATTGGGTGCACCGCACACAATGTTGAGCAAGGTGGGTTGACCCACATCGACTTGGCAAACGCGCAAGCGATCTGCATTGGGGTGTTGCTCTGCGCTTTTGATTTCACCAACAACCACGCTTGTAAACGGCGGTGCCACAGGTTGGAGTTCTTCAACCTCCAAGCCCGCCATGGTGAGGGTTTCGGCAAGTTGTTCGGTATTCAGGGGTGGGTTGCAAAACTCACGCAGCCAAGATTCAGGAAATTGCATGGTCTTTAATTTATTGAAATTGACTCAAGAAGCGAACGTCGCCATCGAAGAACAAGCGCAAATCATTGACGCCATATCGCAGCATGGTGAGACGGTCGGGGCCCATGCCAAAGGCAAAGCCAATGAATTTTTCGGGGTCAAGCCCCATGTTGCGAACCACGCTAGGGTGCACTTGGCCAGAGCCCGCCACTTCTAACCAGCGACCGGCCAAGGGACCTGTTTGAAATTGAATGTCAATTTCAGCACTGGGTTCTGTGAAGGGGAAAAAGCTGGGACGAAAGCGCAACACCAAGTCGTCGCTTTCGAAAAACGTTCTGCAAAAATCTGTGAACACCACCTTCAAATCTTTGAAGCTGACGTTCTCACCAATCCACAAGCCTTCGCATTGGTGGAACATGGGTGAGTGTGTAGCGTCACTGTCGACGCGGTAGGTACGACCCGGTGCAATGACCCGAATTTCGGGCATGCCTTGCGCTGCGTCCAATTGCGATTTGTAGCGCTTCACATGTTGCACGGCATGGCGAATTTGCATGGGGCTGGTGTGTGTGCGCAACAAGTGACCGCCCTCGACATAGAAGGTATCGTGCATGGAACGCGCGGGGTGATCTTCGGGCGTATTCAGGGCTGTAAAGTTGAACCAATCGGTTTCAATTTCTGGACCTTGTGCCACTTCAAAACCCATAGAGCCAAATATTTGTTCAATGCGTTCTAAGGTCAGCGACACAGGGTGCAAACCGCCTTGGGTCAGTGGTCTGCCTGGCAGAGACACATCAAAAGCTTCTGCTTTGAGTTGGATAGCCAATTCTGCATCGGCCAAAGCTTGGCGGCGCGCCGTAAGCGCTGCCTCAATACCTTGCTTGGCCACATTGACCGCTGCGCCAAACGTTTTCTTTTCATCAACGCTCAAAGCAGCCATTCCCTTCATCATTTCGGTGATGCGGCCTGACTTGCCTAAATACAAAGCTTTGGCATTTTCAAGATCGGCGGGGGTTTGGGCCTGCGCAAAACTAGCACTGGCCGCTTCCACCAAACTGTCCAACTCGGTCATGGTGGGAACTTTAAAAGGGAACTTAAATTCAAAATGAAAAAAGGATTGAAGCCTTCTCAAGCCTCAACCCCTTTGTTCGACTGCGTGAGTAGTTAAGCTGCGGCCAATCTGGCCTTGACTTGATTCACGATGCCAGCAAAAGCGGCCTTGTCGTGCACGGCGATATCCGCCAACACTTTACGGTCGATTTCGATGGCAGCCTTTTTCAGGCCATTGGCAAATTGGCTGTATGTCAGACCGCATTCACGGGCCGCTGCGTTGATACGAGCGATCCACAATTGACGGAACACACGCTTCTTGGCTCGACGGTCACGGTAGGCGTACTGACCGGCCTTCATCACCGCTTGTTTAGCGATGCGGAAGACATTACCGCGGCGACCGCGGAAACCTTTGGCCAGGGCCAATACTTTTTTGTGACGGGCTCGTGCCGTAACACCACGTTTTACGCGAGGCATATTTTCTCCTTGTTC
>CANHXV010000126.1 GCA_947464665.1 Comamonadaceae bacterium | reverse complement strand
TTCACCATTGGTGCCGTGTTGGCGCGCTCCCAAAAAATTGCACACCACGAACAGCACGGCCCTCTGACATGGAAAGACTATGTGCCAGTTGCAATGATCAAATTGTTCTTGCACCCTATTCTGGTCTTGATGGTTGGCTTGGCCGCCATTTCAATGGGTGTGCCCATTGATACCTTTGCCCTTAAAGTGATGGTGCTTGTGGCCGCTTTGCCCAGCGCCAGCAATGTGGCCATGTTGGCAGAAAGATTTGGTGCCGACAATGGCCGCATTGCCAGAATTATTTTGGTCTCTACAGCCGCGGCCTTTCTCACCTTCTCGGGCGCAGTCGCATTGCTTCAATGATCACCCATTAAATGGCCAGTGGATCGACATCCACCAGCCAGCGAATCAGGCCTTTGTGTTCAGGCGCCGACCGCGATGCATGCAGCTGTTCTTGCAACAATTCAAGCACCCTGTGAAGTGCTTTTCTGGAAGCACTTTCAATCAGCATTTGTGCACGCTCAACATTGGCCACTCGCTGAATGCTCATAGGCACTGCGGGATACACACTCACTTCGGCCAAGGCCGATGCGTCGGGGGTGTCAAGGGTATGTTGAGATTGCAACTGCGTATTTGCATGGTTTAGAAAAGCTTGCGCCACCGCTTGCGTTCGCGCGTCACTGCGAATCAGTGCCTGAAAAGTACTCGGCGGAAGTCCCGCTTCCAAACGCTCTTTCAATTGTTGTTCTGCAAATGCGGGGTAGTCGTGCTTTTTCAGTGCTTCAAACAAGGCGTGTGAGGGGTGAAAGGTTTGCACCCACATCTCACTGCCTGCGCTCTGTTCTGCATCTCGTCCCGCTCTGCCGCCGGCTTGCATGAGCAATGCAAACAAGCGCTCTGGCGCTCTGAAATCGCTAGAGAACAAAGCACCATCCGGATTGATAGCTGCTACCAAAGTGATACGCCTAAAGTCATGCCCCTTGGCAATCATTTGCGTGCCCACCAAGACATCGACTTCGCCGCTGTGCACGCCCGCCAATTGCGCTTCTAGCGAGCCCTTCAGTTTGGTGCTGTCGGCATCAATGCGCATGATCTTTACGGGGTCACCATTCGGGCGTTTGACATCAATCAAAAGTTCGGCCAAATGTTCTTCGAGCTGCTCGGTGCCGCGACCCATCGGCGCAATGTCGGCATTGCCACAAGCGGGGCAAGCGCGGGGTACTCGCTCCGTGAAGCCGCAGTGGTGACAGCGCAAGGTGCGATCAATTTTGTGAAACACCCGAAATGCACTGCAGTGCGAGCATTCACTTTTCCAGCCGCAATCTGCGCAATGCAAAACGGGTGCATAGCCGCGTCGGTTGAGCAGCAACATGCTTTGCTCGCCCTTGGCCACCCGTTCTTGAATGGCCGCCATCAGGGGCGCAGACAAAACAGTCTTGCGCGGTTGATGGTTCATGTCAACGCGGCGCACAAAAGGCAGCTGACCTGCACCGATGCGCGCGGGCATGGGCAATCTTAAATAGCGGCCGCCTTCTACGGCGGGCCTGCTGTGATGCCAACTTTCCAATGAAGGCGTGGCTGAACCCAAGATCACTTTGGCGCCTTCCAGCCTCGCCCTGTAGATGGCCAAATCGCGGGCCGAATAACGCGCGCCTTCTTGCTGTTTGTAGCTGGCATCGTGTTCTTCGTCCACCACAATCCATTTCAAGTGCGGCATCGAGGCAAAGATGGCCATCCGTGTGCCCAGCACAATACGGGCGCTGCCTTGGTGTGCCGCCAACCAACTCTTCAATCTTTGAGGGCCTGTCATGCCACTGTGCATAGAGACCACACCGGCATCGCCAAATCGGGCTTTCACGCGCGCCTCAAGTTGCGGTGTGAGGTTGATCTCGGGCACCATCATCAAGGCTTGTGCGTTGGGGTCTTCTGCCAAGCATCTGGCAACTGCTTGGAGGTAAACCTCGGTTTTTCCGCTGCCGGTCGCACCATGCAATAGGAACGGGCCGAGGGCCTCGTTCATTTGCGTTAAAACTTCAGTTTGCTGCGCAGACAAAGGCCAAGGTGACTGCAGTGCTGTGGTCAAGGCCTCGGCCGTTGCGACCGTTTTTTTAAAACGCCTTGCCAATTGCACAGGGGTGAGATCCCGCAGTTGAGGTGGCAAAGCCGCCATGGCCACTTCACCCAAAGAGCGTTGGTAATAATGTGCCGTGAATTGAACCAGCTGCCGCCAATGTTCACTCAAGGGAGCGACCGCTTCTAAAACAGCCATCACTTGGCGCAAAGTGTGGGTGCTTTGCGTGTCGGGTGCCGTGGCGTGAACGCCCCACACCACGCCTAAGACTTCTCGATTTCCAAAGGGAACCCTGACCAATTGACCCACCGTCACTGGCAAGTCGGTGACGTAGGTCAGCAAACCGCCCACTTGACTGTGTGCGGGCGCCGAAACTGCAACGTCAAGCCACTTTTGCATTCAAAACCTTGTGTCCAGCTTGAGCATGAGTGCGCGCTTGCATGCCGCCACTTTTTTGCTGATAAATATTCTCGAAACAACGGGTAAGTTGTTGTTTTTCATGGCCTTTAGAAGCAGTCCCAATAAACTGTGGATAACTTTGTTGAAAACCCTGCGCGATGACCCGCAAACCCTTGAAAAATAAGGCTTTGATTGGATTGCCCGTGAACTGAGCAGTTTCATATAAATGTTTAAAAACAACAGCTTACGATAAATGGGAAGATGACATGAGGGCTGCAAGCAAGGACAATATTTTAAAATCTATGGAAAGAACTTTTGTGCATAAGTCAATAGAAAAAACCCAAAAATTTAAATATTTTTGGGTTTTTTCTGGGCTAGTTTGCAGTATGCAAAAGCTTTTTTTGGCTTCAGCGCCTGAGGGCTTTTGAATGCTGGTGAACCGCCTCCACCAAGGCTGAAACATGCTCAGGCGGCGTGAATTGGCTGATGCCGTGACCTAAGTTGAAAATGTGTGTGGGCCCGGTGCTGTTTTTGTCGTCGTGGGGCTTGCCAAAACTGTTCAAGACCCGAATCACTTCCTTTTGGATGTGTGCGGGCGGCGCAAACAGCACATTGGGATCAATGTTGCCCTGTAGCGCTTTGCCAGGACCACCGACCGCACCCCCCACCATTTGACGGGCGCGGCCCAAGTTCATGGTCCAGTCAAGGCCTAGCACCTCGCAATCCAATTGACCCATCTCTTGAAGCCACAAACCACCACCTTTGGTGAACACCAGCCTTGGAATGGTGGCGCCGTCATGGGTCTTCTTGAGCAAGGCCAGTACTTTGGCCGTGTAAGCCAAGCTGAATTCTTGGAAAGCGCCATCGGCCAAGACACCGCCCCAGCTGTCAAAAATCATCACCGCTTGAGCGCCGGCTTCAATTTGGGTATTCAAATAACGGGCGACGGCTTGGGCGTTGACTTCCAAAATACGGTGCATCAAATCGGGGCGGCTGTAAAGCATGGACTTGACCAAGCGGTAATCGTCAGAGCCTTTGCCTTCGACCATGTAGCAGGCCAAGGTCCAGGGGCTGCCAGAAAAGCCAATGAGGGGCACACGGCCATTGAGTGCTTTGCGGATGGACGTCACGGCATCAAAGACATAACGCAGCTTATTCATGTCGGGTACTTGCAACTCAGCTACGGCAGCTTCGTCTCGAACTGACTTGGCAAAGCGCGGGCCTTCCCCAAGAGCAAAGCTCAAACCCAGCCCCATGGCGTCTGGCACGGTCAAGATGTCGCTGAACAAAATGGCCGCATCCAGCGGGTAACGCTCTAGCGGCTGCAAGGTGACTTCCGTGGCGTAATCAACATTGGTTGCCAAGCCCATGAAGCTGCCAGCCTTAGCACGGGTAGCACAATATTCAGGCAAATAACGACCCGCTTGGCGCATCAGCCAGACGGGGGTGTGATCGGTCGCTTGCCGCAAACAGGCACGTAAAAAAGTGTCGTTGGACAGGGGAGCAAAACTGGCTGTAGTCATAAGAAGTCTGAAAATTTCTGTTCGTTTCAATCGAAGACTGGAGCATTCTCGCAGAATGCCTCTAGGTCAGTGCGCCAATGACGAACCAACATTCAATTTGGGGTGGAAGCCTTGATTTGGTTGAGGTGGCCTTGAATTTCGCTCACAGTCGGCAATTCAGAGAGTAAACGCACAGATTGCCCAGGAGCATACCAAGCGTATACGGGCAAACCGTTGCGGCCAAGCTCGTTCAAGGCGACGGTGATGAGGGGGTCATAGCGTGTCCAATCTGCGCGCAGCAGCAAAACTTTCTTGTTGGCCAATTCGGCCAGCAAGTTGGCGTCGGAAAAAGTTGTTTTCTTATTGAATTGACATGTCACGCACCATGCGGCTGTGAAGTCCACAAACACAGGTCGCCCTTCCTTCTCGGCCATGGTAACTTTTTCACGCGACCATGCTTCCCATTGGCCAATTTGATTGGTTGGCGTGCCGTCTGAAGTGTTGGCTTGGGGCTGCACCTGGGTCCACATGGGGGCCCAATGCCAAATTGACAAGGCCAAGATGACCCAAGCCAAGGCCGACAACATTCGGCCTACTTTTCCATTCAATGTAAGTGCCCAGATCAACAAAGCCAAGCTGAGCAAGCAAGCTAAAAATCCGGAGACGCCATCCAAGCCCACTTGCTGGCCCAAGACCCACATCAACCAAATGACAGTGGCGTACATGGGGAAGGCCATGAACTGACGGAATGTCTGCATCCATGCGCCGGGACGGGGTAAGAACCTGACCCAGGCCGTGTTGAAAGAAATCGCCATGAAGGGCAGTGCCATGCCCAAGCCCATGGCCAGAAAAACGGGCAAGGCTTGCCATGTTGGCAAGCCAATGGCCAAACCTAAGGAGGCCCCCATGAAGGGCGCCGTACAAGGTGAAGCAATGACCACAGCAAACACGCCTGACCAAAGCGAGTTGGTGATGGGGTTGGCCCATTGACGGCCAGCCACTGAACTGGGCACGAACGCGCTAAATTCAAACATGCCCGACAGGTTCAAACCGATGACGGCAAATAACATGGCCAGCGCTCCGACCACCCAAGGCGATTGCAACTGAAAGCCCCAGCCCATTTGAGATCCGGCGGCGCGCAGGGCCAACATCAGTCCGCCTAAAACCAAGAAAGAAATCAAGACACCGGCACTGAAGGCCCACGCCGAGCGCTTCATGTCTCGGGGCCGATCAGAAAGCTGTGTGATGCTCAAGAGTTTGATGGCCAATACGGGAAAAACACAGGGCATCAAATTCAACAAAACGCCGCCCAATAAGGCGCCCAACATGGCCAAGACCCAAGTGGCCCAAGGCGCAGGGGCCAACAGGGGTGGTGCCATTTTTTGCAAGGCTGTTGTGCTGTAGCTTGGCGGCGGGTCCGAAAAAGTTTGCCATTGACCTTGAACGGGTGTTTCGACAGTCCACTGTCGGCCCGTGGGTGCATCGGCCTTGCCTTGTACCAACAACCAGGTCATTTGTTGGGGGCTTTCCATGCGCTCGCTTGAAACTTGCAGGCGCACGCTGGCACCGGAGGCCACCTCGCCAGAATTTGCGGCAGAACGACTGACTTGAACAATGGGTATCCCACTGTTTTGAATCACGTTGGCCGTTTGAGGAAACACGGTCCAGTCAGTGTTTTGGAGCTCTGGCGGTAGCTGTGCCAATGACAGTTCAAGGCTTCGGCCATCTTGGGAAATCTGGGCCAGGTGCTTGCCCTTCAAAGGCAGCGCTTGCCATTGCAAGGCTTTCTCAAATGCACTTGTAGCCATCGCTGTGGCGCTTTGAATGGGCAGACTTAAACTGAAATCACCCTCTTGTGGAATGCACTCTTGCTTGCAAAC
>CANHXV010000125.1 GCA_947464665.1 Comamonadaceae bacterium | reverse complement strand
CGCCAACATTGAATGACAAAGTCGATTCTGGTGCTGCAGGCGCAGCTTGCGCAAATGCATTGCCAGCGAATGCCAAAGACAAGGCCAACATCAAGGGGGTTGCGATTTTTTTCATGGGAAGCTCCTTTTGAATGAGATTGATATCAGAGCTTTCAAGCATTTAGCGTGCCAATGCTGCACTGCATCAGTGCAAGTCATTGTCATCACTCTGAAATGGTTTTTTTGCAGCACAGATGTTCCAATCGCAATTGCACCCCCCTAGGACTGATTTATAAAAAGTCGCACAGATATTGCACCTATTTGGTGCTTGGAGCCAATATGCGTTTATCTTTGGTGCAAAGTCGGGCTTTGCTGGGTCTTCAAGCGCCCCCCGTTACGGTTGAGGTGCATCTGGCCAATGGCCTGCCCAGTTTTACCTTGGTCGGCCTGGCAGATGTCGAAGTGAAAGAGGCCAGAGAGCGCGTTCGGTCCGCGTTGCAAAACTCAGGTTTTGAATTCCCAAGCAACCAGCGCATCACGGTCAACTTGGCGCCCGCTGATTTGCCCAAAGACTCTGGTCGGTTTGATTTACCCATTGCCCTAGGCATCTTGGCTGCCAGCGGTCAAATCGATGGCGCACGATTGACTGGCAACGAGTTTGCTGGAGAGTTATCTTTGTCGGGGGCTTTGCGACCGGTTCGAGGCGCTTTGGTCATGGGCTTGGCTTTGTACCAGCAAGCCAACGCCCATGCTTTGGTATTGCCACCTGGAAGCGCTGAAGAAGCCGCATTGGTACCTGATACGAAGGTTTACAGAGCCCGGCATTTGCGGGATGTTGCTCATCAGTTTTGTTTGACAGGATCATCGGCAAAAGCACCTTTACCCAGCAGCTCAGATGGCTGGACGCGAATGAGTCACACCCCTGATCCACGATGGGATGACGAAACTGCATACCCAGACTTGGCCGATGTCAAGGGTCAGGCCGGCGCCAAACGCGCGCTTGAAATTGCTGCCGCAGGCGGCCATAGCCTTCTCATGGTGGGGCCACCTGGTTCGGGAAAATCCATGTTGGCGCTCAGGTTTGCCGGCCTCTTACCTCCGCTGAGCGTAGAAGAAGCTTTGGAAGCCGCTTCTGTGGCCAGCTTGGCTGGCCGATTTCAATTGTCTCAATGGTTAATCAGGTCAACCCGCCAACCGCACCACTCTGCCAGTGCAGTGGCATTGGTGGGCGGCGGCTCGCCACCCAGGCCTGGTGAAGTTTCCTTGGCACACCATGGCGTTTTATTTTTGGACGAGCTGCCTGAGTTTCCCCGCGCTGCCTTAGAGGCATTGCGCGAGCCCATGGAGTCAGGTTGCGTCACCATCTCTCGCTCCGCGCAGAGCGCTGAATTTCCAGCTCGTTTTCAATTGATTGCCGCCATGAATCCCTGCCCCTGTGGCTATGCGGGGTACACCAGAAGTCCTGGTCAAAAAGGCCCTGTGTGTCGCTGCACGCCAGATCAAGTGCGCCGCTACAGCAGCAAAGTCAGTGGCCCCCTTTTAGATCGCATTGATTTGCACATCGAAGTGCCAAGTCAGAGCGCTGCATTGCTGATCAACACACCCGCTGGCGAAAGTACAGCCGTGCTTAAAAAGCGATGCCTTCAGGCACGTACCATTGCAAGGGAGCGGCAAGGTTGTAGCAACAGCGCTTTAAGCGGTACAGAAATAGACAAACATGCAGCCTTGGGACAGGACGCCTTGTTTTACATCACGCAAGTTGCAGCGCATTTGGGATGGAGTGGCCGCAGTTCACACCGCGTTTTAAAAATTGCCAGAACCATTGCAGATTTGGCGCAGAGTGAGCACATCGAAACGGTGCACATTGCTGAAGCCGTGCAATACAGGAGACAGGTGGCCGGGCATTGATAATGTGGTCATGCGCAGATACCGGCCCTATTGGGACCTCACCCAGATAAGCACCCAAGCCCCCGCACTCGGGCCTTTTGCGGTATGGCTGTCTTGGGCTCAACTCATCACATGGGGCAGTGTGTTTTACACCTTCTCTTTGGTCATGGGGCCGGTCGAGCGGGAATTAGGTTTCAGCCGCGCTGAAGCATCGCTGGGTTTTAGCTTGGCTTTGTTGGCAGATGGACTCATGGCCTATCCAATCGGCCGACTGATTGATCGCGGCCATGAGCGCCGTGTCATGACTTGGGGCTCTGTTTGGGTGGGTGCTTGTTTGTTTGCCCACAGTTTCATCGACTCGTTGCTTGGGTTTTATAGCGTCTGGCTGGCTTTGGGTTTAGGCATGTCGGCCACCCTGTATGCCCCTGTGTTTGCCATCGTCACCCGCAGGTTTCCAAACGACTTCAGGCGCGCCATCATCATCATGACCTTTTTAGGCGGACTGGCCAGTACGGTGTTCATTCCCCTCTCGTCTTGGCTGATTCAATCTTTAGGTTGGCGCCATGCCCTGTGGGTTTTGGCTCTCTTTCAATGGTTGATCTGTTGGCCATTGCATGCATGGTTGTTGCGCGGCACCCAGAAAAATAAGGTGTCACTTCATGCCGAAAACTCGAATCAGGCGCAGAGCACCTCTGAAATACAACGCCCACAAGCACCCCCTGACTCAATCAAGCTTCATTTAAAACGCGCGCCTTTTTGGTTGCTTGCGGGCTTCATGCTGATGACTGCTGTTGTGAGTTCTGCCTTGCCGGCGCACATGGTGAGCCTGCTGGAAGAAGCCCATTTGTCGACCGCATGGGTGATTGCCATTCCAGCCTCTATTGGGGCCATTCAAGTCTTAGGTCGGTTTTTGTTGTTTATCTTTGAAAAACATTTGGACGTTCATGCCGCCAACAAGTGGATCCCGTGTCTGGTTCCGTTGGGCTTGGTGTTTTTGGTCGCTGGCGGTTTAGAGCCTTGGGCTGCATTGTTGTTTGTCACCTTCTATGGTTTGGGCAATGGCCTGAACACCATTGTGAAAGGTACGGCCATGGCGCAATATGTAAGCCGCGAGCATGTGGGCCAACTCAATGGCGTGTTGGGTGTGCCTCTGGCCTTGGGCCGCGCAGTAGCGCCCTTTGCTTTGGGTTTGATGTGGACGCCGGAGGTGGGCTACACACACGGCTTGCGCTGGCTTTTAGTCGCTGGCGTTTTGGGTGTCGCGTGTTTGTGGTGGGCGCAAATCAGCGCTTACAAATTGGGTGCCAACAATCGCTGAATGTCCGTCACTTTTAAATTCTGACGTTTGGCCAAATCTTGCACTTGGTCTTCGCCCACTTTGCCCACGTTGAAATATTGGCTAGCGGGGTGGCTAAGATAAAAACCAGACACGCTGGCCGCCGGCGTCATGGCCAAACTGCTTGTGAGACCCATGCCAATTTCTTCGCACTGCAAAAGTTCGAACATTTGTTTTTTCACAGAATGATCGGGGCATGCAGGATAGCCTGGTGCAGGCCTGATTCCTTGGTATTTTTCGGCAATCAAATCTTCTAAAGATGCACGCTCTTGCGCGGCATAGCCCCATAAATCTTTGCGCACTCTCTCGTGCATGCACTCTGCGAAGGCCTCTGCAAATCGATCGGCCAAGGCCTTGAGCATGATGGCGCTGTAGTCGTCGTGCGCAGCTTCGAATGCTTGCTCGCGCTTTTGCACACCAATGCCTGCTGTGACTGCAAACACACCTGCGTAGTCTTTCAGCTGGGTCGGTTTCCCTTGAGCGTCGAAAAGTGGCGCCATAAAATCGGCCAAGCAACGACTTGGTTTGCCCGATTGTTTTTCAGTTTGTTGGCGCAGGCCATGCCAAGTGAGCACAGGCGTTTCACGTGCCTCATCGGCGTACAAAGCAATGTCATCGTGATTCACGCTGTTGGCAGGGTACAAGCCGATCACGCCATGCGCTGTGATCCAGCGGCCTTCAATGATTTTTTGCAACATCTTTTGCGCATCGTTGAAAACTTTTTGAGCTTCTACACCCACCACCGCGTCTTTCAAAATAGCCGGGTAGGGTCCCGCCAAATCCCAAGTTTGGAAGAAGGGGCCCCAGTCGATGTAGCGCGCCAATTCGGCCAAATCAAAATTCTTGAAGACACGGCGGCCAATGAATTTGGGTGCGGGAGATTTGAAAGCGGTCCAGTCAATCGCCGTTTTGTTACTTCGCGCTTTAGCGAGTGGCCACATCGGTGTTTGCTTTTTGTTGGCATGCATCTCACGCACTTTGGCATAGTCAGCATTGAGCTCGTCAATGTAGGCGGCAGCGTGGTCCGACAGCAAACCTTGCGCCACGCTCACACTGCGCGACGCATCGGGCACATAGACCACAGGGCCTTCGTAGTGAGGTGCAATTTTCACAGCAGTATGCACACGGCTGGTGGTGGCACCACCAATCAGCAAGGGCATTTTGCGCAAACGGAAATGCGCATCTTTTTGCATCTCGCTGGCCACGTACTGCATCTCTTCTAAACTGGGCGTGATGAGTCCGGACAAGCCAATGATGTCGGCATTTTCCTCTTTGGCCTTGACCAAAATTTCGTGGCACGGCACCATCACACCCATATTGACGACGTCAAAATTATTGCACTGAAGTACCACTGTCACAATGTTTTTGCCAATATCGTGCACGTCGCCTTTGACGGTGGCAATGACAATTTTGCCCTTGGATTTCACGTCTTGGCCAGCAGCCTCTTGTAGGCGCTTTTCTTCTTCAATGTAAGGCACCAAGTGAGCCACGGCTTGCTTCATGACGCGGGCAGACTTGACCACTTGCGGCAAGAACATCTTGCCTTGGCCAAACAAATCGCCCACCACATTCATACCGTCCATGAGCGGGCCTTCGATCACATGAAGAGGTCGGCCATTCTTGGCCAAAATTTCTTGGTATGCTTCTTCGGTGTCTTCGG
Source organism: Comamonadaceae bacterium (assembly GCA_947464665.1). GTDB lineage: Bacteria > Pseudomonadota > Gammaproteobacteria > Burkholderiales > Burkholderiaceae_C > Limnohabitans_A. The sequence continues at coordinate 994 of CANHXV010000125.1, read as the reverse complement.
TAATGAACTCGGTGATCCCATGAACCAAGGCATGCGATAAACGGGCGGACACTGTCACTGGCGCTTCAGGTGTTCCGCGCCAAGCCAACTTTTGTGAATCGTCTTTGGCCGCACCTTTGGCGTTTTCTGCCACCTCCACCAAGCGCTCACCTGCATCGGGGCGGCGGTTCAACACCACATCTTCAACGCGCTCACGCAAGTCAGGTTCTAGCTCGTCATAGACGCCCATCATGCCGGCATTCACAATGCCCATGTCCATGCCGGCTTGAATGGCATGGTACAAAAACACCGTGTGGATGGCTTCGCGCACGGGGTCGTTGCCGCGGAAGCTGAACGATACATTGGACACACCGCCAGAGACTTTAGCGCCCGGCAAGTTTTGCTTGATCCAACGCGTGGCTTCAATGAAGTCGACTGCATAGTTGTCGTGTTCTTCAATGCCGGTGGCAATGGCAAAAATATTGGGGTCAAAAATGATGTCTTCTGGGGGGAAGTCCACCTCGTCTACCAACACACGGTAGGCTCGCTCGCAAATTTCAATTTTGCGCTGGTAGGTGTCAGCCTGTCCTTTTTCATCAAACGCCATGATCACTGCAGCAGCGCCATAACGCTTGATCAACAAGGCTTGCTGCTTGAAAATTTCAACGCCTTCTTTCATGCTGATGGAGTTGACGATGCCTTTGCCTTGAATGCAGCGCAGACCTGCTTCAATGACGCTCCACTTGGAGGAGTCAATCATGATGGGCACGCGCGCAATGTCGGGCTCAGAAGCAATCAGATTCAAAAATCGAACCATGGCCGCTTGGCTGTCCAACATGGCTTCATCCATGTTGATGTCAATGATCTGCGCGCCGTTTTCCACTTGCTGACGGGCCACCGCCAGGGCTTGCTCGTATTCGCCATTCAGAATCATGCGGGCGAAAGCTTTGGAGCCTGTGACGTTGGTGCGCTCACCAATGTTCACAAACAAAGAGTCTGTGCCAATTTGCACAGG
>CANHXV010000124.1 GCA_947464665.1 Comamonadaceae bacterium | reverse complement strand
GTACCACTCCTTCCCATCCCGAACAGGACAGTGAAACGACTTAGCGCCGATGATAGTGCGGGTTCCCGTGTGAAAGTAGGACATTGTCAGGCTCTTATAGCGAGAAACGCCCCATAGAAATATGGGGCGTTTTTTTTCGTCTGTCGAATTTACAAGCGGGCTACAAATTCACAATCAGCTTGTCTTGAAACGCCAAGGCTTTGCTTCTTTCGAGGTCTAACAGCAAATCTTGAAGCCATTCTTGGACAGGCATTTGGGCGGCATGTGTTTGATGCAATGTTTTTAAAAAGGGAACGCCCCTGGCCCAAGCCATGAAGGCACTGGTTTCAACTTGCGCCAACTCTAACAACTTGTATTTCAAAAGCACTTTGGCACCATAGCGAGCATGCTTTTGGGGGCTTTGAATAAAACCATCTAATTTTTTGCGAGCAACACCTAAAGCTTCATCGGCGTTGTCAAAAACAGCACCATGACCGGGAATGACCCATAACGGCTTGAGCGACTCAATCAGATCGAGTGTTTCTGCCACTTCGTGAAAGGCGTCAACGCCTTCTAACTCTGGAAAAACCACACCGAAACCGTTAGCCCACAACGCATCTGCAGAGATCAGAATTTTGTGACGGGGTTCAAACAAAATGACGGAATGCGGATCATGGCCGGGTGCAGCATGCACTTGCCAATCAAGAGACGCCAAACGCAAAACTTGACCGGCATGCAACACATCATCAAACTTAAATGGGGGACACAGTTGACCCGTGGCTTCGTAGTTCAATGACGCAAGGTCCCAACTTGAAACGGCTTTGGCTTCGCCAGGCGGAATATGCGTTTCGAGCTGCGGGTAGTGCGCTTGTAGCGCATGGTTGCCACCACAATGGTCGCTGTGTAAGTGAGTGTTAACCAAGCGATCAAGGCTGCGGCCATTCAAGACATTTTGAACGAGCGCCAAAGTCTGAGCTTGGTGCGTCACATAACCACTGTCAACGAGCGTCGCCGAGTCAGGGTCTGTGAACAGAATGTTGTTGGCCGACAGCCAGCCTCTTTCGAAAACTTGAAGTCCTGGAATCTGCAGCCGCTGTGTCATTGGCTAAGAACGCTCTAAGCAAATCAAAAAGCGATCTGCGCTCAATGCGCAGAGGCTCTCAGTTCACGCCGCAAAATTTTGCCTACGTTAGATTTGGGCAACTCATCTCGAAACTCAATGTACTTGGGCCGTTTGTAACCCGTGAGATTGTCATGGCAGTACTTGGCCACGGCATCTTCTGTCAGCATGCTGTCGTTTCGCACCACAAACACCTTGATGGTCTCACCTTGCATGGCATCGGGAATGCCGATGGCGGCGCACTCGACAACCCCAGGGCAAAGTGAAATGACATTCTCAAGTTCTGACGGGAATACATTGAAGCCACTCACAATGATCATGTCTTTGATGCGATCGACGATGCGGAAAAAACCGTGCTCGTCCATGATGCCGACGTCACCCGTGCGCATGAAACCGTCTGGCGTGAAAGCCTTGCGCGTTTCTTCTTCTTGTTTGTAATAGCCCACCATCACGTTGGGGCCGCGAATGCAAATTTCGCCAGACTCGCCTTGCGCCAAGCTGTTGCCCTGTTCGTCCTTGATGGCCATTTCGATGCTGGGCAGTGGCAAACCAATGCTGCCGCTGAAGGTGGTTTGAGTGACCGGGTTGTTGGTGCCAATGGCACAGGTTTCACTCATGCCCCAGCCCTCAATCATGGCGCTGCCGGTGGCAGCCTGCCAGGCGCGCGCAGTGCCCTCAGACGCCGCCATGCCACCCGCTTGTGTGAGGCACAGTGGAGAAAAGTCAATCGTCTTGAACATGGGATGCTGTAGCAACGCGTTGAACAAAGTGTTCACGCCAGGTAGCAAGTGGAAGGGGCGTGACTTGAGCGTTTCAATGAACTTCCCAAAGTCGCGCGGGTTGGGTACCAAGGTCAGGTGAGAGCCTTGGCGAATGGCCAAGAAGCAAAGTGTCAACGCGAAGATGTGGTACAGCGGCAGTGCCGCAATGCTGTTGACTTTGCGCAAATCTGGCAAGCTTTGAAGCGCTGGCGCGAACCATGTTTCAGCTTGCAAAATAGCCGCCACAATGTTGCGGTGGGTGAGCACCGCGCCCTTGGACAAGCCTGTTGTGCCGCCGGTGTATTGTAAAAATGCAATGTCATCGAGCGATTGCGGAACTGACTTGAAGGTCAATTGACGCCCTTGGGCAAGGGCTTGGTTGAACGAGGTGACGCGGTGTTTGTCGCTCAAGGGCAGCTCAAATTCGGGCACCATTTTGGCCAAATGGCGAACCGCAAATGTGATCCAACGGCCATAAAAAGGGCCCAACAAATCGCCCATGGAGGCCAATACGGTGTGCTCTATTTGCGTGCGATCAATGACCTCACTGAGTGTGGCTGCGAAATTTTCCAAAATGACAATGGCTGTAGCGCCAGAGTCTTTCAGTTGGTGTTCTAACTCGCGTGCTGTGTACAAGGGGTTCACATTCACGCAGGTGTAACCAGCCCGCAAAACAGCGGCCATGGTGACCGCAAATTGCGGAACGTTGGGCAACATCAAGGCAATGCGGCTACCAGGTGGCAAGCCTTGCGCTTGAAACCATGCGCCTAAAGCTTGAGACAGTTGGTCCAGTTCGCGGTAGCTCATCCACGTTTCCATGCAAACCGAAAAAGGCGTATCGCCATGCTTTTGGAAGGCTTGGTTAAGTAAATCTGACAACGAACTGTATTCGTTGGGGTCAATCTCGTGCTTCACGTTGGCGGGGTAACTCTTCAGCCAAATCTTGTCCATCTACTGCTCCTAGGAATGGCCACATTGTCGTCAATTTGAAGAGCGCTTGTCATGGGGCATTACCCCTGCCACGCATTCAAAAAGCCTTCATGTCGTCCCCGAAGAGACAAACAAAAAAACAGCCGGATTTGCAAGCAATCAAGGACAAATGAAAGAAGATGTGCAAGAATGCGGGTAAACCCTATGACTGAATTTTCTGCCCTGACACAATCACTCTGGCGCCGCTGGATGCAGTGGGTTCCTGTTCGGATTTTGAGCCCCAAGCACAGACCGCGCATCAGTGAGCACCTGAAGAGTTTGGCCCCCCAAGACCGATATTTGCGCTTTGGCTACTCGGCCACCGACGAGCAGATTGAGAACTACGTCAATCAACTGAATTTTGCGCGCGATGACATCTATGGTGTCTTCAATCGGCGCTTGGAGATCGTAGCCATGGCCCATTTGGCCTTTTCGGTCGACCCAGAATGGGCTACCTGCGCTGAATTTGGTGTTTCAGTTGATTTGAAAATGCGCGGCAAAGGACTTGGCGCACGCTTGTTTGACCGCGCGGTGGTGCATGCTCGAAATCAGGGTGTGGGGCTTTTGTTCATCCATGCCTTGAGTGAAAACACAGCCATGCTGAAAATTGCCAGAAAATCGGGCGCCAAGGTGGTGCGTGATGGCAGCGAAAGTGACGCTTACTTAAGCTTGCCAGTCGCCGACATGGACAGTCAAATGAATGAATTCATTGAAGAAAGCATGGCCGAAGTGGATTTTCAGATCAAGGCCCGCGCCAAACAGTTTTCACAAGTGCTCCGTACGGTGCAGGAAGTCAGAAAGGGTGTCCGCCAATCGCGTCACCAATCAGGCGTTTAATCCGCTATCCTTGAGGTTCCGCAACAACGGCAAATTGCCCATTCAACTGTGTCCGACCCCCACCCCGCGCGTTTGAACGAACGAGACGACAAACGCGAAGACAAACGCGAAGAGCGTCGCGAATTAAAGCGTGAAGACAAACGCTCATTCTTGCAAAAACTGGCAGAGTTCATTCACCCCGGCCCTGACTCCAAAGACGAGCTCATCGAAACCCTGGCAGAGGCCGAAGACAACGAGATCATCAATGCCCAAAGCCGATTCATGCTTGAGGGTGTGATTCGCATGGCAGACATGACAGCAGGCGATGCCATGGTGGCCGCACCTCGCATGGATTTGTTGTCGATTGATGCGCCCTTTGACGAGCTGCTGCACCAAGTCATTGATACAGCGCACTCGCGCTTTCCGGTTTACGAAGACGACCGAGAAAACATCATTGGCATCTTGATGGCCAAAGATTTGCTCAAGCTGCAGCGCGCGCCCGAACTCAATATTCGCGCCTTGCTCAGACCCGCCGTTTTTGTGCCCGAGACCAAAGGCCTGAACGATTTACTCAGGCAGTTTCGCGACAACCGCCAGCACTTGGCCATTGTCATTGATGAGTTTGGCCGCACGGCCGGGCTCATCACCATTGAAGATGTGCTTGAAGAAATTGTGGGTGAAATTGAAGACGAATTTGACATTGAAGAAGAGGCCGGCGACATCTTTGGTTTGGCCGATCAAACCTACCGAGTCAGTGGCGATACGTCGCTAGAACGCGTGTCGGAAGCTTTTGACGTCAAGCTCAATCCTGAAGTGCTTGACGAAGACACGCATCAATTTGACACCATTGGGGGACTCATTGCACACGAGATGGGGCACGTGCCCAAACGCGGTGAAAGGTTCAGCTTGTCAGGCCTAGATTTTGTGGTGCTTCACACGCGCGGTGGCGCAGTGCGGTGGTTCAAGGTGTCCCCTACTGCCTTGAAAAAATAATGAGCATGTGGCGCCTGGCCTTGTCCGTCGTCGCCGGTGTGTTGCATGGCTTTTCGATGGCCTGGCCTGCTTTTGCGCTGGGCGATGTGCTGGGCGTCACGGGCCTCTCTTCAGGCTTGCTGCAGTGTTTCAGCCTCGGTATTTTGGCGGCGCTTTTGTTGCAACTGGCATCGCAAGATGCGCAGCCCACAAGGCACAGCGCAGCCATTCAAGGTCAATCTGCATGGCGGCACGGTGCGTTCATCAGTACCGTGTTCGCAACCAGTGCCATGACCGCTACTTGGGGTTGGCTGTATGTGTCCATGAACCTCTATGGTGGCTTGCCATCATGGCTTGCTGCCTTGGCTGTGCTGCTGCTGGCAGCTGGCTTGTCACTTTATTTTGCAGCAGTAGGCGGCCTTTGGGTGGCTTTGTTTCGGCGCTCTATTTTGTCGGCCCGAAAGACTGAGGGACGGTACGCCACGCAGACAGATGGCATGACGCTGGCGGAGTTCAAGCAAGGGCTGTTAGGCACTGTGTTGTTTGGTGCTTTGTGGACATTGGCAGAGTTGTGCCGCGGCCAACTTCTAACCGGCTTTCCTTGGGGCGCCGGTGGTTACGCTCACTTGCAAAGCGCATTGACAGCCTATGCCCCTTGGATCGGTGTCTATGGCATCGGAGCCATTGCCGCAGGGTTGGCCATGGGCGTGCCTGTTGTCGTTTCTATGCTCATGGCGGGCAGAACAAAGGCCTGGCTCATGCTGGGCCTGTTGTTGCTCATGGTGTCGGTTGTTGTGCCCATCGGTCTTCAAAATTCAAGCACTGAATTCACCCAAGCCGCGGGCAAAATGAAAGTGCGACTGCTTCAAGGCAACATTCCGCAAGACGAAAAATTCATTCCAGGTCAAGGTTTGCAAGTGGCCTTGAATTGGTATGGCGAACAGTTGCTGGCCAACACCGAGCCGCTGGTGGTCACCCCTGAAACTGCTATTCCTGTTTTGCCGCAACAACTCTCGCCCCCTTATTGGCAAGCGATCAAAAATAAATATGCGCCGCCTGCGGCTCAGAACCAATCGCCCGTTGCGCCACAAACAGCCTTGATCGGTTTGCCCATGGGTGCACCAGGCGTGGGCTACAGCAATTCTGCATTGGCCTTAGGCCCTGAAGAAGTTGCCTACCGTTATGACAAATTGCACCTGGTGCCCTTTGGCGAATATGTGCCGCCCTTTTTCCAGTGGTTTGTGCGCATGATGAACATGCCGCT
>CANHXV010000123.1 GCA_947464665.1 Comamonadaceae bacterium | reverse complement strand
GTCTCTTGCATTCTTGTCCACACATGCGTGGCCAATTCATGGCGCTTAGCTTCAAATTTTTCTGGGGTGTCGATTGATTTGGAAATGAAGTGCCCATAAAGTTCTAAAGAGGCTTGCATTTTTCGCTTGATCATGGCGACAGGCTCTCTAGGCACATGACAATCAGAACAAATGGCTCTGACACCCGTGCGATTTTGGTCATGAATCGTGCCCTTGTACTCTGCATACACATTGTTTTTCATTTCATGACAACCAATGCAAAAGGCTTCGGTATTGGTCCATGCCAATGCAGCAGCACCGCCCACCATGAGGATGCCAGCAACAAACAAACCGCCTAGTGTTAGAAGTGCAAACAAAATCCATTTTTGTTTTAATTTTTGAAATATCTTGAACATGGCGTCCGTACCTATTTTGACTAACGCGACAATATGTAGTGAACCAAATTTTTGATTTCAGAATCAACTTTGGTTTTGACTATTTGGTGTTGTTCCTCAACACCATCTATCTTGATGGTGGGGCCTGTTGTCATGTGCTTCACCAGCTTCGCCTCAGCGTCACTTTTGCCTTTGTATTTGGCAGCAGTTTCTTTGTAAGGCGGTCCATCTTTCTTTTTATCAATTGAATGGCATTTGTTGCAGTTACTTCGCTTTGCAAGTGCCTCAGCAGCAGCAACATCAACCGAATCGCTCAAAGCATTCAAGGATACAAACACCGCACTTATCAGTAAACATTGAACCAGCAGCTTAGGGATCTTTGAACTCAGCATGAATAACTTTCTGATCTGTGCATTGAATGAAATTCATCGTACGCCTTCACTCGCGGTCTTGGTGTCGGTAATCATTGATCTGCGTCAATAAGCTACCAATCAGCGAGTCTATGTAGCAAGCGATCAGCCATAAAAAAGGCCGCTGTGAACAGCGGCCTTTTGATGCTTGCGAAATTTGTTTATAGAATCAAATCAGTAGCTAGCAAATCTGTAACGCCCAACAGTTGAATTTGGAACTCAGCGGCCACATCGCGGTCGTTGCTGGCATACAAAATACCATTTTCAAACCAAACAGCGCCATTCGCATTGGCGGCGGTCAAGTTGGCAACTGCGCCCACATAAGTGAATGCATCATTGGTCCAATTGCCCGACTTGGCGTCCATAGCAGACAAGTCAAGTTTGTCACCAGAAGTGAAGTCATGAATATTGTCGCGGGTGCTAATGATCAGGCCAGACTCAAACACGTTGGTGTACTTGAAGGAATCATTGCCAAGGCCGCCATACAAGTCGTCTGAGCCTGCACCGCCAACCAATATGTCGTTACCAATGCCGCCAAACAAATCATCGGAGCCTGAATCGCCGTTCATCTGATCGTCACCGTCAGCACCATAGAGGTCGTCATTGCCATAACCTCCAGTCAAACGATCGTTTCCATTACCAGCATAGTACTGATCATCGCTGTTGTTACCGCGCCATTGGTCATCATTGTCTGTGCCTGAAGTGCGGCCGCTCCAAATACTGCCATCTGTGGCAACATATAATTTTGAAACTTTAGCGAAAACACCATCGCCATCTACATCTGTATAAATGGATGTTTCTGTGACACCGTGCTCAACTTCTGTTTTGATGATATTGGCACCATCAATGGTCCAATTTTCATTGAAGTCAATTCGTTCTTGTGATTTGTAACCGCGTTCAATTTCATAAACTGCAGTCACACTTCCGTTGACGATGTCAAATTGATAGCCATTTTGCAATGAGCTTGTCAAAGTGCTTGTCTGCCAATTTGAGTTTGAGAGCAATGCACTGTCTGTGCCGTAAGACTTGGACATTTTGGCAAAAATGCCATCACCATTAGCGTCTGTGTAGACAGTGGTTTCAATGCGGCCGTGTTCTGTTTCAGTTTTAACGATGTTGGCGCCATCGACCGACCATGTTTCGTCACGGTCCATTTTTTCAAATTTAGCGCGACCATTTTTAATTTCATAAACGGCTGTAACTGCGCCGTTTATGACGGTGAATTGATAACCCTTATTGGCATCGTTGCTCATGTTGTTCCCCTTGTTTGCAATGAAATTGCTTTGCTGAGAACTAGAATTTAAAGAGCCTAGATGAAGCCAAGCTTAACTGGCGAAGTGGCTTACTCACTTTGAAGAGACCTCAAACGCTCTCATTGGGCCAGCCCAAGGTGACTTTCAAGCCGCCAAGCGATGCGCCAGTACCTAATTGCACACTGATACCGCTTAAATGCGCAATTCTTCGCACAATGGACCAACCCAAACCACAACCCGAAGCGTTGTTGCCTAAAACTCTGAAAAATCGATCCCCCAGTCGATCTCGATCAATTTGAGTCATACCAGGTCCACTGTCTTCTACCGTCAGGGTAGGCTGCGCACCCGCTTGCCACGACACTTGCACGCGTGAGCCCTCTGGGCTGTAACGGCTAGCATTGTCGACTAAATTTCGAACCACAATCGACAACCACTCTGGCTTGACTTTGAGCATCAGCTTCTCGGGTGCTTCAAAATTCAAAGTCTGATTCTTTGCTACCCATGCATGTCCCGACTCTGCCAGTTGTTGGCGAGTTAATGCGATGACATCCACTGAGTCAGCAATGACAGTATCCTGATTGAATTCAGCTGCATCCAACCTTGACAGTTCTAAAAGTTGTGCAATCAATCGTGTTGCGCGATCGCAGCCCTGAAGCAGGGCTTGCATGGCTTGACTCTGCGCAATGGGCTCTGAAGCGCCCATGGCGACTTGCGCTTGCATCCGAATGGCTGCCACAGGCGTGCGCAATTCATGGGCAGCGTCGGACGTAAACTGTCGCTCACTGGCCATCTGAATTTCTACACGCTTGAACAACTGGTTCAAAGCTTGTACCAAGGGCTGAACTTCTTGAACTGCGGTTTCTTCTGCCAAGGGCTGAAGCGAAGACGCTTTGCGAAATCCAATCTCTTGCCCCACGTGTCGCAAAGGCGCCAACGAGACCCTGATAGACCACCAGATGAACAAAGCCAAAAGTGGAAACACCAACAACAGGGGAAGGATGGCACTTTCAAGCCCCGCATACAAAATGTCATGGCGGTACTTACCCAGTTCAGCTACGTGGATCCAGACATCCTTTTCTTGGCCCTGGGTGCTAAAAATGCGCCAAACTTGCCCATCCACATTTCTGTCAGTCAGGCCACTTTGGCTGTCACTTCTAAAGGGTGCCAATGGCGCTTTTTCTGAACGCACCATCAATTCGCCTTCATGCCAGATTTGAAAGGCAACCCGAGGCTGGTATTTGTGCAAGATGGGGCTGGAAGTGAAATCGCTGTGGCCATCATGGCCATCGCCCGATTGGTACACCAAAAACGAGGCCGTTTGCGCCAGATGTGCATCCAACAACTCATTGAGTTCATGGTCAGTTTCATACCAAGTCAGGCCCAAAACAAGTAACCATGCCACGGCTGTCACGCCCATCAAGGAGCTGAGTAGCCGAGATTGGAGTGAGGCTCTCTTTTTAATTGACATCATTTCTTCATTTTGGCATGACGTAGCCAACACCCCGAATGGTTTGAATCACATCATTCCCCAGCTTGCGCCTTAGATGGTAGACATGAACTTCGACTGTGTTGCTGCTCACTTCGGTGCCCCAACTGTACAAATGCTTTTCTAACTGCTCGCGCGTAAGAACCTGACCAGCATGCATCATGAAGGTGAACAAGAGATCAAACTCACGGGCAGACAAGTCAACCGGCTGGCCTTTCAACTCAACCACACGCGCAGTGGAATTCAACTTCACGTCTTTGACCGTCACCGTACTTTGAATTTCTCCATGCGCCCTTCTGACCAAGGCACGCAAGCGCGCTGCAAGTTCTAACAAGTCGACAGGTTTGATCAAATAATCATCAGCGCCTGTGTCTAAGCCTTTGATTCGATAGGACACTGCATCTTGCGCCGTCAAAATGAGAACAGGTGTTGTGATTTTCTTTTGACGAATCTTTTGCAAGCTGACCAAACCGTCTTGGCGTGGCAAACCCATGTCCAAAATAACGACCTCGTGTACCTGCGTCAGCATTTCTCGCTCGGCCGCCACACCATCGCGCACCCAATCCACCTGGAATCCATGCTGCGCCAAGCCAGCCTTGAGGCCAGAACCTAGGGTTTCATCGTCTTCTGCCATCAGCACGCGCATGGTGAATCTAGGCCTTATGTCAGTTGAAAATACAAGAACGAAGTCACAAGCACGCTGAGCAAAATGGCCACCCACAGATGATTGCTTTTGGCCACATCGGGCCCAGCGCCAACGCGCCTTCCAGACCACATGGGACGCAAACCTTGCGCTTTTTTACCCGCCACCAAAAGTCCAATGACGGCAATATGCAAGAGCACGGCCATGAGTAAAAAGTTGCCAAAGAACTCATGGATTTCGGACATCCAATCGCCAGTGATTTCATTGTAGAGGGCATATCCCGAAATGGCGATGAAAATAGACACCAGCAGCGTACTGAATGCTGCAGCAGTTAACACCACCGCACCCAATTTGCGCAGCGTTTGTCCATTCCAGCTCAATAGTGACTCAGGAAAATTTTGCAAATCAGATTTGAATTCTTTGATCGCCTCCAATTTTCGCCAAGCAGCGCTTAGCCTTGATTGACGAGGTCCCATCATGCCCCAAAGCACCCTGAAGACCACCAAACCAAACAAGGTGTAGCCTAAGCTGACATGCAGCAACCGAAAGCGTTCGCTTTCGGCGGTGATGTAGGCCCCCGCAAAGCTGATGGCCATGAAGGTGTGAAACAAGCGCATGGGCAACTCGACAATGCGGCGGCTAGGCGTTGCCACTTCTGATGCAGAAGTCAGCGGATTGAGCGTGTTGTTTGTCATTTTTTTATTCCTTGAACTTTGCTTTTTTCGTTTGAATGACTTGCTTTATTTTTGAATTTTCAAAACGGAATTCGAACCCGGTCGTCTTCAAAGTCACCGATGTCAGCGCCTTGATGGCATGCTTGGCATTGCGCTTTGCCATTGATTGATTTGCGCGTCCAAACGGCTGGTTCAATCTTGCGATGCTTCTTTTCAAACCATTGCGTGGTGGTCAATCGATCTGCAGGAGAGGACGCCTCGACGCGCTTGTAGGTGCCGCCCATAGACTGCAACCACACACCAATTTGTCGTTCAGTGGCAGCATCCACAGAGGCGTCAGTGCCATAGTGTTTGTCAAGGCTGCCCATGATTCGCTGCCAAGAGGGCTTAGACAGCATGGCGGGTGGATAAGCCATGTGGCAAGAAGTACATTCATTTTTGTAAGCAGGTAACACATTGGGCGGCATGAGCGGTCTTTCTGCCATGACAGAAGTCAAACAACCCAAAATCAAAACTGTCGCAACCGAACTGCGAATCACCCATTGTTGAAATTTCATTTCATCTCCTTTAAGTAAGCCACAACATCCGCCTTTTCAAGGGGTGTGCACTCCCTGCTCAGCACGTCTTTACAATTTCTGCGAAACCACTTCTCAACTTTGGCTGAATCTGAAAATCGATCTGGATTGACCAAAGGCGCCAAGGGTGCGATGGTTTTGCCAGTGCTGGCGTGTTTTCCCGGCTGTGCGGGTGAAGCACCGTGACAAGACGCACAACTCAAATCGTTGGCTGCCTTGGCATTGAAAAACTTTTGTCCGCGCAGGCGATCGGCTTTTTGGCCGGCGGCTTGTTGATATTGAGTTAAGAGCGCATCAGGCGAGGTGTCCCCTGCAAAGCTGGCACCGATCATCAGCAATGAAACCAGCCCAGCCAAGATGCCGCGTAAAGAAATAAAGGTGTTGTGTGAAGTCATGACGTGATCTTGACCACGCCATCTGAAGCAATTCTTAAGAGCGCTTCAGAAACGAAAACCGATGCCCTTGCTGTCCACCCAAAAAAAAGCCGCGCCTCTTTCGAAGCGCGGCCTTGACAGATTGACTGACTGGATCAGTTAGGCACTTTGCCTTCCACGCC
>CANHXV010000122.1 GCA_947464665.1 Comamonadaceae bacterium | reverse complement strand
TTTAAATCGCCAGGCAAGTCTGTGGCCAACCGCATGACGCGTTACATGGCACAAGCTTTAAGGTGCCCCAGTCCGCTTGCCGACATGCACAGCGGCATGAATTCTCCGTATGCCATGAAGTGGATGGGCTCTTTAGGAGGCTTTGACAATGCGGCCAATGTACTTAAGTTATTGCCTTTGGCCCGTCCCATGCTGTATGTCTATGGCCGCCGAAAACCGTTCATGTTTCATTCGCCTGAATGGCTTGAAAAAATTACAGCCCACCCTGGTTCGCTCGTAGAAGCGTTTGACACGGGTCATTGGGTGATGAGTGCCAAGCCCGAGCAGTTTACGGCTTTGCTTAAAGAATGGTTGGCAGCAACATGACACCGCCGCGCAATGAATCGCAACTGACGCCAGCGTCCAATACGCGCAGAGATATTTTGAAATGGGCGGCCTTGGCTTCGGCACCTGTGTCGTTCAGTTTGTCCATGGCGCAATCACCTTTAAGGCACAACCCTTTTACATTGGGTGTGGCCAGTGGATCACCCAATCACCACTCTGTGGTGTTGTGGACGCGATTGATGCCAGATGCAGCCAGCGATAACTCGCAATTTGCCGCAAGAGATGTGTCTGTCAAATGGGAAGTAGCGGACGATGAGAGTTTCAAAGTCAATCGCCGCGCTGGACAAGTAGTGGCTCTGGCTGCGTTGGCGCATTCAGTGCACTTAGAACTTGATCAATTGCAAAGCGACCGATGGTATTTTTATCGCTTTCAATTAGGTGATGCACAAAGTACCGTGGGCAGAACCAGAACGCTGCCGCACCCTGAAGCCATGGTGCAAAAACTCCGGGTGGCCTATGCCTCATGCCAGCGCTGGGAGCATGGCTACTTCAGTGCCTACGAGCACATGTGCCAAGAAAACTTAGACATGGTGCTGTTCTTGGGTGATTACATCTATGAGTATGCGGGTGCCGCCAATGCAGTACGCTTTCCATCGGGCGGCTGGGTGAACAGTCTGTCGGACTACCGCGACCGATACGCCCTGCACAGAAGTGAAAAAAGCTTGCAGGCCATGCATGCGCAATGCCCTTGGCTGATCACTTGGGACGATCATGAAGTGTCCAATGACTATGCTGGTTTGCAACGCGGTCAAAGTGGCAACATCAGTTTTGATTTTGCTGCGCAGCGTGCCAGGGCGTACCAGGCGTTTTATGAGCACATGCCATTGCGGGCCAGCGCATTGACCAAGTCCATTGAAGGTTTGGCCAGCGGCGCAGAACTTCGAATTTATGGTCAAGTGGCTTATGGCAAATTGGCCAATATCTATTTGCTAGACGACCGGCAATACCGTGACCGTCAAGTGTGCAACAGGAACGAAGCTTATGGCTCTGGCTGGGTTGATACGGCGCAATGCGAAGAATGGCTCAATCCCAAGCGAACATTGTTGGGTTCAGAACAATCGCAGTGGCTAGATCAATCTTTTGCCAAAGCCAAAAGCGATACACGCGCTTGGAATGTCATTGCGCAGCAAACTATTTTTGGCAGGCGTGATTACAAATTGGGTGCGGGCTACTCATTGTGGAATGATGGCTGGGATGGTTATTCTGCTGCGCGTCAAAGCATGACGCAGTCTATGCAGAACCATGCACTCAAAAACCCTGTGCTCCTTGGCGGTGATACTCACGAAAACTGGGTGGGCCACGTCATGGCCGATGCCTACAAAGACGACAGCGCCAAAATTGGGGTGGAGTTTTGTGGCGCAGGCATTACGGCGCGCTCTGCGGGCAATGCAAAGTTGGCCGCACGCTTGGCTGAAAACCCGCACTTTGTATTTGCAGACAGCGAGCGCAAAGGTTATGGCGTGGTGGAATTCACAGCCAAGCAAATTCAAACAGAGTTAAGGGTGGTTGACGATGTGCGTCAACAGCAAACCAAAATTGAGACCTTGGCCAAATTTACGGTGGAGGCAGGGGTGCCGCAGGTGCAACGGACAGCCTGAACTTGCAGCCTGGTTCAGTTGAAGACTTCCAGCAAGCGATCAAGCCCACCTTCTTCAATGGCCACCATGGCCTGCTCGCGCACCTTGGGCTTGGCGTGATAGGCCACAGACAAGCCTGCCACCCCCATCATGGGCAAATCGTTGGCGCCATCGCCCATGGCGATGGCTTGCTTTGGCTGGATGCCCATTTGAGCGCAGGTTTCCAGAAGCATCTTCCGCTTTTCTTCACCATCGCAAATGTCGCCCCATGCTTGGTCAACCATGCGGCCCGTCAGCTCATCATGGGCCACCTCCAGCACATTGGAGCGCGTCCAGTTGATGTTCAGCCTGTCGCGCACGTGGTCTGTGAAAAATGTAAAACCACCTGAGACCAAAAGCACTTTCATGCCTGCGATTTGGCAGGCCTTCACCAAATTTTCTGCGCCTGGATTAAGTTGCAGGCGATGGTTCAAAACCTCTTCCATGTGCGCCACCGTCACACCTTTTAAAAGTGCGACACGTCTGCGCAAGCTATCTTTGTAATCGGCAATTTCGCCGCGCATGGCCGCTTCTGTAATGGCAGCCACTTCGGCTTTGCGGCCTGCAGCGTCTGCAATTTCGTCGATGCATTCAATGTTGATGAGTGTGGAGTCCATGTCGAAGGCAATGAGTTTGAAATCGCTTAATTTCAAAGGCGGCGTAAAGCCCTTGACGCTCATGCCTTGAAAAGTAGGGGGGCTTCGCTCGTTGCTCATGCTTGTTTATCCTTCCACTGTCTCAATTTTAGGCTGACCCAAAGAGCGCAAGATGTCGCGCACCAATTGCGCACGTGCTTTGGGGTCGGGCAGTTCGCGCTCTATGCGCAGTTTGTCGTTGCCGGCCAATTGAATGTGTTTGTTCTTTTGAATCAGCTCAATGATGCGCATGGGCTCAATGGGCGGGTTAGGCTTGAAGCTGATTTGAATCATGCCGGGCGCGGCATCTACCTTCACCACACCATAAGGCAAGCTCAGTACCCTTAAGCGGTGCACATCCATCAGCGTTTGGGCCTGCGGGGGCAGCTTGCCAAATCGATCCACAATTTCTTCTAACAAGCCATCAATCTGATCAGAAGTTTTGGCGGTCGCCAATTTCTTGTAAAACGATAAACGCAAATGCACATCGCCGCAGTAGTCGTTGGGCAGCAGGGCAGGGGCATGCAAATTGATGTCGGTGGCCGCTGAAAGAGGACTGAGCAAATCGGGTTCTTTGCCCAATTTCAAACAGCGCACGGCTTCGTTCAACATTTCGTTGTAAAGCTGGAAGCCCACTTCCAGCATGTTGCCGCTTTGGTTTTCTCCCAAGACTTCACCGGCACCGCGAATTTCCAAATCGTGCATGGCCAAATAAAAGCCGCTGCCTAATTCTTCCATTTGCTGAATGGCGTCTAATCGCTGCGCAGCATTTTTAGTGAGTGCGTCAATTTCTGGCACCATCAAATAAGCATAGGCTTGGTGATGGCTTCGGCCAACACGTCCGCGCAATTGGTGCAGTTGTGCCAAGCCAAATTTATCGGCGCGCGAAATCACAATGGTGTTGGCAGTGGGTACATCGATGCCAGTTTCAATGATGGTGGAGCACAGCAAAATGTTGTAGCGTTGCGCCACAAAATCACGCATCACTTTTTCTAAGTCACGCTCGGGCATTTGTCCATGGGCTACTGCAATGCGCGCTTCAGGCAATAGCTCTTCCAGCTTTTGGCGGCGGTTTTCAATGGTGTCCACTTCGTTGTGCAAGAAGTAAACCTGTCCGCCGCGCTTGAGTTCACGCAGCACCGCTTCGCGAATCACACCAATACCTTCGTTGCGCACAAAGGTTTTAATGGCCAAGCGGCGCTGTGGCGCAGTGGCAATCACGCTTAAATCGCGTATGCCTTCAAGCGCCATACCCAAGGTTCTCGGAATAGGTGTGGCGGTCAGCGTGAGCACATCCACTTCGGCGCGCATGGCTTTCATGGCTTCTTTGTGTCGCACGCCAAATCGGTGCTCTTCGTCAATGACCAACAAGCCCAAGTTTTTAAATTTGGTTGATTCACTGAGCAATTTGTGTGTCCCCACCACAATGTCCACAGTGCCATCGGCCAAACCTTTGAGGGCCTCATTCACTTCTTTGGTAGAACGAAAACGCGATACTTCAGCCACCTTCACAGGCCACTTTGAAAACCGATCTTTCAAAGTTTGAAAGTGTTGTTCTGCCAACAAGGTGGTGGGCGCTAAGATGGCTACTTGTTTGCCACCTGTAACCGCAACGAATGCGGCACGCAATGCCACTTCGGTTTTGCCGAAACCCACATCGCCACACACCAGGCGGTCCATAGGGCGTGGACTGATCATGTCTTGAATGACAGCGTGAATGGCAGCGTTTTGGTCGGCTGTTTCGCTGAAACCAAAATCGTTGGCAAAGACTTCGTAGTCTTGCGGGCTGTATCTAAAGGCGTGACCTTCGCGGGCAGCGCGCCTTGCATAAATATTCAACAACTCTGCCGCTGAATCGCGCACTTGCTCGGCCGCTTTGCGTTTGGCTTTTTCCCACTGACCACTGCCCAAACGGTGCAGTGGCGCTTCATCGGCGCTCACGCCGGTGTAGCGGCCAATCAGTTGCAGTTGGCTGACGGGTACATAAAGCGTGGCTTTGTCAGCATACTCCAAATGCAAGAACTCTTGCAGCGCAGGTGTGCCATCGGCGTTTTTCTCACCTAAATCCATGTTCACCAAACCGCGGTAGCGGCCAATGCCATGTGCGTTGTGGACAACAGGGTCGCCTACGTTGAGCTCTGACAAATCTTTGATCAGCGCTTCAACATCACTCACTTGCTCTTGTTTTTTGCGCCTGCGTGTGGCGACGCCTGCTGCAAACAATTCGGTCTCGGTGACCAAGTCGATGCCAGCTTCAAACCAATGGAAGCCAGAATTTAAAGCAGCTGTGGCAATGCCAATTTTTTCATCGCTGGCTTGAAACTCTTGCAGGTTGTCAAACGCCGGTGGGTTCACGCCGCCTGCGCGCAAGAAGTCGAGCAAGCTTTCACGCCTGCCGTCACTCTCTGCCAATATCAAAACGCGGCTGGGGGTACTCCGAATGTGCGCTTGCAGCTTTGCCAATGGCTCTTCTGCGCCACGCACCACCGTGAGGTCGGGCAGGGTCTGTGCCATGGTGTTGTCGGCGTTACTGTCTTGGCTGTCACCCACAGTGTCTCTGGCACTGGGGCGCAAAGCCAATTGCGCATGCTGGTTGGTGCCCGTGTAAAACTGTTCGGCCGATAAGAACAAAGCTTCAGGTGGCAAAGCAGGCCGCTCAGGGTCGCCTTGCACCAACCGATAGCGTTCTTTGGTGTCTTGCCAAAAACGTTGGAACGCGGGCTCTAAATCGCCATGCAAAACCAGCGTGGCTGGCTTTTCACTGCCAGCGCCCAAATAGTCAAACACCGTGGCGGTTTGTTCAAAGAACAGCGGCAAGTAATATTCAATGCCTGCTGTGGCTACGCCGTTGCCGATGTCTTTGTAAATGCGACTTTTGGTGGGGTCGCCATCTAGCAGTTCACGCCACCGACTGCGAAACTTGGCACGCGCCGCTTCGTCCATGGGAAATTCGCGGCCCGGTAACAAACGAACTTCGGGCACGGGGTACAAACTGCGCTGTGTGTCGGGGTCGAAGGTGCGAATGGAGTCAATTTCGTTGTCAAACAAATCAACGCGGTAGGGTACTTGCGAGCCCATGGGAAAGAGATCAATCAGGCCGCCGCGCACCGCATATTCACCAGGGCTGACCACTTGGCTCACATGGCTGTAGCCTGCCAAAGTGAGTTGGGCTTTGAGTTTGGCTTCGTCCAGTTTTTGCTTGGTCTTGAATTGAAACGTGTAGCCAGCCAAAAATGAGGGTGGTGCCAAACGGTACAAAGCGGTGGTGGCCGGAATGAACACCAAGTCGGCGCCTTCTGCTTTGTCTCTCTGGCTAATGCGCCACAGGGTGGCCAAGCGTTCGCTGATGAGGTCTTGGTGGGGCGAAAACGTGTCGTAAGGCAGCGTTTCCCAGTCGGGAAAAATGGCGCATC
>CANHXV010000121.1 GCA_947464665.1 Comamonadaceae bacterium | reverse complement strand
TTCAACCGCATTCCTCTGATGCTAGAGGCCTTTGCCGATTTAGAAACCCCGCTCTCGCTGTACTTGAAGTTGGCCCATCACAAAGATGGTGGCAAATACAGTTTCTTGCTGGAGTCGGTGGTGGGGGGCGAGCGTTTTGGCCGCTACAGCTTCATTGGCTTGCCTGCACAAACTTTTCTACAAGCGCGAGGCTTTGGCAATGGTGCGCACACTGAAGTCGTGACCGATGGTGTGGTTGTTGAAACCGCAGCCGGAAACCCACTCGACTTCATCGAGCAGTATCAAAAGCGATTCAAAGTTGCGCTCAGACCGGGCATGCCGCGCTTTTGCGGCGGCTTGGCGGGTTACTTTGGCTACGATGCCGTAAGGTACATCGAGAAAAAGCTCGAAAACTCTTGCCCGCCCGATACCTTGGGCACACCCGATATCTTGCTGCTGCAGTGCGAAGAGTTGGCTGTGATTGACAACTTGTCGGGCAAACTTTATTTGATGGTCTATGCAGACCCTGGCACGCCCGAAGCTTATTCCAAAGCCAAAAAACGTTTGCGTGAATTGAAAGAGCAACTGAAGTATTCAGTCAGCGCTCCGGTGGTAAGTTCGACACAAACGTATCCGTCAGAACGCGACTTCAAAAAAGAAGATTATTTGAAGACCGTGTTAGAGGCCAAGGAACTCATTGCGGCAGGCGACTTTATGCAGGTGCAAGTGGGCCAGCGCATTAAAAAGCGTTACACCGAAAGCCCCTTGTCTTTGTACCGCGCGCTCAGGTCGCTGAACCCCAGCCCTTACATGTACTTCTACAACTTTGGCGACTTCCATGTGGTGGGTGCCAGCCCAGAAATTTTGGTGCGCCAAGAACAAACCGAAGAAGGTGTGAAAGTCACCATTCGGCCCTTGGCAGGCACAAGGCCGCGCGGCGCAACACCCGAAAAAGACAAAGCAGCTGAACTTGAATTGGTCAACGACCCCAAAGAGCGCGCCGAGCACGTCATGCTGATTGACTTGGCCCGCAATGACATTGGCCGCATTGCCAAAATAGGCTCTGTGAAAGTGACCGAAGCCTTTGCAATAGAGCGCTACAGCCATGTGATGCACATCGTGAGCAATGTCGAAGGCATTTTGAACGAGGGCATGACCAACATGGATGTGCTCAAGGCTACGTTCCCAGCTGGCACACTCACGGGTGCGCCCAAGGTTCATGCCATGGAACTGATTGACAAATTGGAGCCTACCAAGCGCGGGGTGTATGGCGGCGCTTGTGGTTATCTCAGCTACGCAGGTGACATGGATGTGGCCATTGCCATTCGAACAGGCGTTATCAAAGACCAAGTGTTGTATGTGCAAGCCGCGGCTGGCGTGGTGGCCGACTCGGTGCCAGAGTTGGAGTGGAAAGAAACCGAACACAAAGCGCGCGCCTTGTTGCGTGCCAGTGAGTTGGTGGAAGAAGGCTTGGAGTAATCCACATGAAAAAAATCAAACTGTTGATGGTCGACAACTACGACTCCTTCACTTACAACATTGTTCAATACTTTGGCGAACTTGGCGCCGACATTGAAGTCTTTCGCAACGATGAAATTGATCTGGAGGGCATTGCCGAGAGAAAGCCTGATCGCTTGGTTATCTCACCCGGCCCGTGCTCACCCAAAGAGGCTGGTATTTCAGTGGCAGCCATTCAGCACTTTGCAGGCAAGCTGCCTATTTTGGGCGTTTGCTTGGGGCACCAAAGCATTGGTGCCGCATTGGGGGGCAAGATTGTACGAGCGCAAGAGTTGATGCATGGCAAAACCAGTCTCATTCAAACCACACAGCAGGGCGTGTTTAGAAACTTACCCTCTACATTCACAGTCAACCGCTACCATTCATTGGCCATTGAACGTGCAAGTTGTCCTGCCGATTTGGAAATCACGGCTTGGACCGATGATGGCGAGATCATGGGTGTGCGACATCGCAGCTTGGCCATTGAAGGGGTTCAGTTTCACCCCGAATCTATTCTCACGGAGCATGGTCATGCCATGCTGAAAAATTTCTTGGAAGACCACTGACATGAACACCATTACGACTTCAGCGCGCGTCGATCTTCGAAGCGACACCGTCACACGGCCAACAACTGGCATGCGTGAAGCCATGGCCCAAGCTTTGGTGGGCGATGATGTGTTTGGCGATGACCCCAGCGTGAACGAGCTACAGGAAAAAATTGCCAACATGTTGGGCTTTGAAGCGGCTCTCTTCATGTCCACAGGTACGCAAAGCAACTTGTGCGGCATCTTGTCGCATTGCCAGCGTGGCGATGAATACATTGCGGGACAGATGGCACACTGCTATCGATGGGAAGGGGGCGGTGCAGCGGTGTTTGGCAGCGTTCAACCACAGCCACTTGCCCAACAAGCCGACGGCAGTTTGGCATTGCAAGACATTGAGGCCGCCATCAAACCCGATGACGCCCACTTTGCAAAAACCAAGATGGTGGCATTGGAAAATACATGGGGTGGCAAAGTGCTGCCCCAAAGTTATTTGAACGACTACAGCAATTTCGTGCAAGAAAAAGGTTTGGCTCGACATCTAGACGGTGCGCGCTTGTTCAATGCCGCGGTGGCGCAAGCGACCGCACTGGGCACCTCACCCTACGATGAAGTCAAAAATATCACCCAATGTTTTGACAGTGTTTCTGTTTGTTTTAGCAAAGGCTTGGGTGCTCCTATGGGGTCTGCTTTGTGTGGCTCCAAGGAATACATTGCCAAAGCGCATCGCCTGCGAAAAATGGCCGGTGGTGGCTTGCGTCAAGCGGGCTTCATGGCGGCCGCCGTTTCCTATGCTTTAGACCATCACGTGACAAGAATGGCCGAAGACCATCAACTCATGGCGCATTTGGCGCAAGGCTTGGCGGGCATTCCTGGCCTGCAATTTGAAACACCCCAAACCAATATCTTGTTTGTTGATTTGGTGGGTGAAGCCAAAGACCGCGGTGCGGCTTTGCAAGCGCATTTGAAAAGTGAAGGCATTGACATGACCGGTTTGTACCGTTTGCGATTTGTCACACACTTGGATGTAGACCGTGCGGGTGTTGACCGCGCCATTGCAGCCATTCGTCAATTCTTCGGTGCTTGATCGCCATCACCCACCCCTTATTTTTTGAGTTTAAAAGCAGAGAACATCATGCCCATCACGCCACAAGAAGCATTGCAAAGAACCATTGAGCACCGTGAAATTTTTCACGATGAAATGTTGCACATCATGCGCATGATCATGAACGGCGAGTTGTCGCCTTTGATGACGGCCGCCCTGATCACTGGATTGCGTGTGAAGAAAGAAACCATTGGCGAGATTACCGCAGCAGCACAAGTGATGCGAGAGTTTTCAACCAAAGTCAACGTGCCCGACACGCGCCATCTGGTTGACATTGTGGGCACCGGTGGTGACGGCTCGCACACCTTCAATATTTCAACCTGCTCTATGTTTGTAGCTGCTGCTGCAGGCGCCAAAACAGCCAAGCATGGCGGCCGCAGCGTCAGCAGCAAATCGGGCAGTGCCGATGTGCTTGAAAGTTTGGGCGCCAACATCAACTTGTCGCCAGAAAAAATTGCACAATGCGTGCAAGAAGTGGGCATTGGTTTTATGTTTGCGCCGAACCACCATCCCGCCATGAAAAATGTGGCGGCATTGCGCAAGGAGTTGGGCGTCAGAACCATTTTCAATATCTTGGGACCGCTGACCAATCCCGCAGGCGCACCCAATATCTTGATGGGCGTGTTCCACTCCGATTTGGTGGGCATTCAAATTCGTGCATTGCAACGCTTGGGTGCTGAGCATGCGCTGGTGGTGTACGGCCGCGATGGCATGGACGAAGTGAGCTTGGGCGCATCCACCTTGGTGGGTGAATTGAAAGATGGCCATCTCTCTGAATATGAAATCCATCCCGAAGACTTTGGCATGGCCATGGCCAGTCACCGTACGCTGCGCGTTGAAACGCCCGAAGAATCTCAAGCTGTTTTGCGGGGTGTTTTGAACAACGAGGCTGGCGCAGCGCGCGACATCGTGATTTTGAATGCAGGTGCAGCTTTGTATGCGGCAAATGTCACCACCTCCATCAAGGACGGCGTTGCTTTGGCGCGCCAAGTCATTGAGTCTGGCGCCGCCAAGCAAAAGTTAGCTCAGTTTGTAGCGTTCACGCAAAAAGGCAGCGCAGCATGAGTGACATCCTGAATAAAATTGTGGCCGTCAAGCACGAAGAAATAGCTTTGGCGTCCCAAATGAAGTCATTTCAAGCGGTTCGTGCTGATGCTGAAAGCCGGGTTCTCACGCGTGATTTCGTGGGCGCTATTCAACGAAAAATAGCCAATCAAGAAGCCGCCGTCATTGCTGAGATCAAAAAAGCCAGCCCTTCTAAAGGCGTGTTGCGCGCTGACTTTATTCCCGCCGACATTGCGCAAAGTTATGCAGAGCATGGTGCGGCATGCTTGTCCGTTCTCACAGACGTTCAATTTTTTCAAGGCAGTAGCGATTATTTGAAACAAGCCAGAGCCAGTTGCGACTTGCCCGTGCTGCGCAAAGACTTCATGGTCGATGCCTATCAAATTTACGAATCGCGCGCCATGGGCGCTGACTGCATCTTGCTCATTGCAGCCTGCTTGGACGATGCCCAAATGAAGGACTTGGAGGCCATTGCTCGAAACCTAGACATGGCGGTCTTGGTAGAAGTTCATGACGCGGAAGAATTGAGCCGAGCTTTGAAACTCAAGACGCCCTTGGTGGGCATCAACAACCGCAACCTTAGAACCTTTGAGGTGAGCTTGGATGCCACCTTGGGCATGTTGAAAGATGTGCCCGCCGACCGAATATTGGTCACTGAAAGCGGTATTTTGTCGACAGCAGATGTCCAAAAAATGCGGGAAGCGCATGTGAATGCATTTCTGGTGGGGGAAGCCTTCATGCGGGCGGCCGATCCGGGTCAAGCCCTGGCCGACCTCTTTCATTGAAAGCAAGCAGCCAAAATGCGGCTGAATCAAACCGACTTGTTCAGTGAAGAGGCTGCCCGTTTGGTGGTGCCGGCGCCCTCGAATCAGTTGTTGGTGTCTGACTGGCCGCTCAGCACGGCGGGACTGTCAGATTCGTGGCGCGAACTTTTAAGCGACTTTTGGCGCAGCCCTGCGGGACTCATTCTGGACGAAAAGCTGCGCGCCAGCTTGGCGGCGGGGCAAGTGATCTTTCCCCATTCGCCTTATCGGGCCTTGGCGCTCACGCCCTTTGAAAAAGTTCAAGTGGTGGTGTTGGGGCAAGACCCCTATCACGGCCCTGATCAAGCTCAGGGCTTGGCATTTTCTGTGGGGGCGGGTCAAAAAATCCCGCCCAGTTTGCGCAACATTTTCAAGGAAATTCAGCGTGACTTGGGCACTCCTATCCCTTCGGGTTCCCATGCTGGTGCTTTGGAGCGCTGGGCTGAACAAGGCGTGTTATTGCTTAACACGGCGTTGACTGTAGAGCAGTCGATACCTGCCAGTCATAGCGATTGGGGTTGGGAAGTGCTCACTGACAATTTCATACAAGCTCTTGCAGTGCACTCAGCGCCGAAAGCTTTTTTGTTGTGGGGTGCCCACGCCCAAAGCAAGGCAAGCCAAATTGAGGCTTTGAATGAGCAGGGTCGGCACTTGATTTTGAAGGCCAATCACCCATCCCCATTATCGGCTTTGCGGCCACCCACCCCGTTCATGGGTTGTGGCCATTTTGGCCAAGTTAACCGCTGGTTAAAGGGGCAAAAGAAAAAACCAATCCTTTGGTAATTTACAGTCTGAAGCTTGCGGGAGCCTTGAAAAAAGTGGCATAATCCGAGATTCGCTGAGGAGGGGTGCCCGAGTGGCTAAAGGGGGCAGACTGTAAATCTGTTGGCTTACGCCTACACTGGTTCGAATCCAGTCTCCTCCACCAGCAAAACTTGCTTTGTGACTGACTTGGTGAATTACTTCGGTAATTGATTTGGAGAGACTGCGGGAGTAGTTCAATGGTAGAACCCTAGCCTTCCAAGCTAATGACGCGGGTTCGATTCCCGTCTCCCGCTCCATTTGTTGTGCTGGG
>CANHXV010000120.1 GCA_947464665.1 Comamonadaceae bacterium | reverse complement strand
CAACCACGATGTAATCGGCTTCTAACAAACCATTTTTCAAATCGTCACCGTAGCGAGACAAGCCTTGTAAACAACTAGGGCAGCTGGTCAAGACTTTGATGTTTTCTTTTTCCCCCACCATGCCGCTGGCACGCATTTGCGCTTCACCTTGAAGTATTTCTTCTTCCTTGCGAAATCGCACTTGCGTGGCAATGTCGGGACGCGTCACGCCCAAAGTGCCAGACTCGCCGCAGCAGCGATCCGACTTCAAAACCTGGGGACCCAACAATGACTTGACGGTCTTCATGGGGTCTTGCAACTTCATCGGGCTGTGGCAAGGGTCGTGGTAAAGGTAAGCACCGTTGTTGTTGAGCGTCATGCCTTTTTCAAGCAAGTACTCGTGAATGTCCACAATGCGGCAACCAGGGAAAATTTTGTCGAACTCATAGCCTTGCAATTGGTCGTAACAGGTCCCGCAACTGACCACCACCGTTTTGATGTCCAAGTAGTTCAGGGTGTTGGCCACCCGATGGAACAAGACCCGGTTGTCGGTGATGATTTTTTCGGCCTTGTCAAATTGGCCACTGCCCTTTTGAGGGTAGCCACAGCACAAGTAACCAGGGGGCAACACCGTTTGGACACCGGTATGCCAGAGCATGGCTTGGGTGGCCAAGCCTACTTGGCTGAACAAGCGTTCTGAGCCACAACCGGGGAAGTAAAACACAGCTTCTGTCTCGGAAGTGGTGGTCTTCGGGTTGCGAATAATGGGTACGTAATCTTGATCTTCAATGTCCAACAAAGCTCGCGCTGTTTTCTTGGGCAGGCCACCAGGCATCTTTTTGTTGATGAAGTGAATGACCTGCTCTTTGAGGGGCGCAGCTCCGATGCTGGAAGGCGGCGCTTTGGTTTGCTTGCGAGCAAAGGTTTTAAGTAAGTCGTGGGCAATACGCTGCACCTTCATGCCAACTCCTACCATGCCAGCACGCGCCAGCTTGATGGTTTCGGGATTGGTGGCATTCAGCATGAACATGGCCGCAGCATTTCCGGGACGAAATGTTTTCTGCCCCATTTTTCGGAGCAAATTGCGCATGTTCATGGACACATCGCCAAAGTCAATTTTGACGGGGCAAGGTGAGAGACATTTGTGACACACGGTGCAATGGTCGGCCACATCTTCAAACTCTTGCCAATGCTTGATGGACACCCCTCGGCGTGTTTGTTCTTCGTACAAAAAGGCTTCAACCAAGAGTGACGTGGCTAAAATTTTGTTACGCGGGCTGTAAAGCAAATTGGCACGTGGCACGTGCGTGGCGCACACAGGTTTGCATTTGCCGCAGCGCAAACAATCTTTGACACTATCGGCAATGGCGCCTATGTCCGACTGTTGCATGATGAGCGATTCGTGGCTCATCAAGCCAAAGCTGGGCGTGTAAGCGTTGGTCAAGTCAGCTTGAATGTCCACGCCTTCAGGGCCCTTCACGCGGCGCATCAGCTTGCCTTTGTTGAACCGCCCTTCAGGGTCAATGCGCTGCTTGTAATCTGCAAATGGTTTCAGCTCGGCATCGCTTAAAAACTCGAGTTTGGTGATACCGATACCATGCTCACCTGAAATCACACCATCAAGGCTTCGCGCCAAGACCATGATGCGCGCTACTGCCTCGTGAGCGGTTTGCAGCATGTCATAGTCGTCAGAATTGACGGGGATATTGGTGTGCACATTACCGTCACCCGCATGCATGTGCAGAGCAACCCAAACGCGGCCTTTCAGGACGCGTTTGTGAATGGCCACACACTCGTCCAAAATAGGCTGAAAGGCAGCACCAGAGAAGATGGTTTGAAAGCTTGCTCGGAGTTGCGTTTTCCAACTGGCACGCAAAGTGTGGGCCTGCAATTGGGGAAACAAAGTTTCAATACTTTGCAACCAGCCTTGCCACAAGTCTCGGACATCGCGCACCACAGCCAATGCCTGCGAGACCCGTTCTTCCAAAAGCTCAGCGGAGGCAATTTCACTTGTGTCTTCGTCTTTGCCCAAGGGCAAATTGCCCTTGCTTAAAAAGAATTCCAACTCGTTGCACAACTTGATCTTGTTGCGCAGGGACAACTCGATGTTGATGCGCTCAATGCCATCGGTGTACTCGGCCATTCGGGGCAAAGGGATGACAACGTCTTCGTTGATTTTAAAAGCGTTGGTGTGTCGGCTGATGGCGGCTGTTTTTTTGCGATCTAGCCAAAACTTTTTGCGCGCTTCAGGGCTGATGGCAATGAAGCCTTCGCCATTGCGTGAGTTGGCAATGCGCACCACTTCCGAAGTCACTTTGGCAACATCATCGGCATTGTCACCGGCAATGTCACCCACCAAAACCATTTTGGGCAAGCCACCGCGTTTGGACTTGGTGGTGTAGCCCACCGCGCGCAAATAACGGTCGTCTAAATGCTCCAAACCTGCCAACAGCACGCCGGAGCGTTTTTGTTCGGCGAACATGAAATCTTTGATTTCGACGATGCTAGGCACCGCATCTTTGGCATTGCCAAAAAACTCCATGCACACGGTGCGCGTGTGGTCAGGCATGCGATGCAAAATCCAGCGTGCGCTGGTGATCAAGCCGTCGCAACCTTCTTTTTGAATCCCTGGCAAACCTGCCAAAAATTTGTCGGTCACATCCTTGCCCAAGCCTTCTTTGCGAAACATCGAGCCTGGAATGTCAAGCCGTTCCTCGCGAACTAGCGTGGTGCCATTGGCTTCGAAATATTTCAATTCAAAGCTGGCCATTTCAGCATCGTGAATCTTGCCCAAGTTGTGACTTAAGCGAGTGACTTCGAGCCACTGCGCATCGGGTGTGACCATGCGCCAGCTGGCTAAATTATCGAGCGCAGTGCCCCACAAAACAGCCTTCTTGCCACCCGCATTCATGGCGATGTTGCCGCCAATGCAACTGGCCTCGGCTGACGTAGGGTCAACCGCAAACACCCAACCGGCGCGCTCTGCGGCATCGGCTACGCGCTGCGTGACCACACCTACTTCGGTCCACAAGGTGGGCACTTCTTTGTCTAAGCCTGGCAACTTCAGCATCTCAATGCCGGACATGGCTTCGAGTTTTTCAGTGTTGATGACGGCGCTGTTCCAAGTGAGCGGCACAGCGCCACCCGTATAGCCTGTGCCGCCGCCACGAGGGATGATGGTCAAGCCCAAGGTAAAGCAAGCTTTGACCAAATTGGCCATTTCGGCTTCTGTGTCAGGCGTTAGAACCACAAAGGGGTATTCAACACGCCAGTCGGTGGCATCAGTGACATGGCTCACACGAGACAATGCATCAAATTTGATGTTGTCTTTGGCTGTGTGCTTGCCCAGTCCCTTTTGTGTTTTTCGGCGCAACTGTGCCATGGCCGAAAAAGTTTCATCGAACACTTTGACTGCAGCGCCAGCTAATACCAAAAGCTCTCCCACCGATCCGTCTCGTAAGGCATCTGCTTCGGGGGTACGTCTTTTTTGAACTTCGCTCAGGCGGTGTTGCAACGCTTCCACCAACAACTTGCGGCGGGCTGGGTTGTCTAGCAAGTCGTCTTGCAAATAGGGATTGCGCTGAACCACCCAAATGTCACCCAATACCTCATAAAGCATGCGGGCCGAACGACCCGTGCGGCGTTCGTCGCGCAATTGATTGAGCAGGTCCCAAGCACGAATGCCCAACAAACGAATGACAATTTCTCGATCTGAGAAGCTTGTGTAGTTGTAGGGAATTTCGCGCAAGCGAGGTGACGAATCGTCAGCCTGCATGAGGTGTTGGAGCGTGGTTGGTGCATTCATGGGGTTTAAGACAAGATTTTACTGCAGGGGGTCAATCACGCGCCCGGGGTGGGGACACCCTTTCAAGCAAACCTGTTCGTTCAATCATGCTTGACGAAGGTCATTCAAAGGCATGGAAACTCCGGATTGTCATTTTTTCTTCATCAGTCTGTAATACCATTTGAACAAGATGGCCATAAGCTAATGGCTAGGAAAAAACTTAAAGAGAATACTTATGAACTACAAAAAAACACTTACAGCTTTAGCCCTTGCCGCACTCAGTGTTGGCGCCCAAGCTCAAACTGAAATCCAATGGTGGCACTCCATGGGTGGCGCTTTGGGCGAATGGGTCAATGACCAGGCGAAAGACTTCAACGCGAGCCAAAAAGATTACAAAATTGTGCCCACTTTCAAGGGCAGCTACGACGAGTCTATGACAGCCGCCATTGCGGCGTTCAGATCCGGCAACGCTCCCCACATTCTGCAAGTTTTTGAGGTGGGTACAGCCACCATGATGGCCAGCAAAGGCGCCATCGTGCCCGTTGGCAAGGTCATGCAAGACGCAGGTTTGAAATTTGACCCCAACGCTTATGTGCCTGCTGTCGCCGGCTATTACACAGCGCCCAATGGCCAAATGCTGAGCTTCCCCTTCAACAGCTCCACCCCCGTCTTTCATTACAACAAAGATGCCTTCAAGGCAGCTGGCATGGACCCTGAAAAGCCCCCAACAACTTGGCCTGAAGTGGCTTTGGCAGCGGCTAAATTGAAAGCCAGTGGCCACAAGTGCCCGTTCACCACCAGCTGGATCAGCTGGACCCAGCTCGAGAGCTTCTCTGCTTGGCACAACACAGAATTTGCCACCAAAGGCAACGGCATGCGTGGCATCGATGCCCGTCTGAGCTTTAACACCCCTTTGCACGTTCGCCACATTGAGAACTTGGCCAACATGGCCAAGAGCGGCTTGTTCATTTACAAAGGACGTGGCAACGCAGCGGATGCCACCTTTGTGTCTGGGGAATGTGCCATGGCCACAGGCTCTTCCGCCCTTTATGGCAACGTCACACGCAATGGCAAATTTGCCTACGGTATCGGCACCTTGCCTTATTACCCTGATGTCAATGGCGCACCTCAAAATACCGTCATTGGCGGTGCCAGCTTGTGGGTCATGAGCGGCAAGAAAGCAGAAGAATACAAAGGCGTTGGCCAATTCTTCGCCTTCCTGTCCCAGCCAGAGATAGCCGCCAAGAGCCACCAGCGCACTGGCTACTTGCCCGTCACCAAGGCCTCCTTTGAGTTGACCGACAAATCTGGCTTCTACAAAAAGAACCCCGGTACCGATGTGTCTGTGACACAAATGATCCGCAAAACCACCGACAAATCACGTGGCGTGCGTTTGGGCAACTTCGTGCAAATCCGCACCATCATTGATGAAGAGCTCGAAGGCGTGTGGAGTGGCAAGAAGCAACCCAAAGAAGCTTTGGACATGGCCATCAAGCGCGGCAACGAGCAACTTGAGCGCTTCGAAAAAGCCAACAAGTAAACTGACGTCGTTCAAAATGCAGCATGGTTCTTTGTAGAGTCATGCCCGCTAGCCCAAAAGCAGAGAAACCCTTCTCTGCTTTTGTCATTTATATTGTCATTTTCTTGACACCGACTTGTTATAAAACTTCATGGAAAAGCGCGTACGCTTCAAATCAGGCTGGCTGCCCTGGGTGCTAATTGCACCGCAGATGGCGGTGGTGCTGGTTTTTTTCTTTTGGCCAGCAGGTCAGGCTTTGTATCAAAGTGTGCTCAGCCAAGACGCCTTTGGCGGGTCCGTACAGTTTGTCGGTACTGAAAACTTTGATCGCCTTTTTGCCGATGACAGTTACCTCAACTCTTTCAAAACCACCGCATTCTTTTCCATCCTGGTAGCCTCTATCGGTTTATCGGTGTCTTTGTTGTTGGCAGTCATGGCCAACCGCCTCATGCGCGGCTCGGGCATTTACAAAACGCTGCTCATTTGGCCTTACGCGGTGGCCCCTGTGGTGGCCGGCGTATTGTGGCTCTTCATGTTTGCTTCCCCGATGGGGGTGGTAGCCTTTTTTCTGCGGAGCATGGGCTTTGAATGGAACCATTTGCTCAATGGCAACCACGCCATGGCCTTGATTGTGATGGCCTCTGTCTGGAAGCAAATCTCCTACAACTTTTTGTTTTTTTTAGCCGGGCTCCAGTCCATCCCTAAATCATTGAGTGAGGCGGCAGCCATCGATGGCGCTTCGCCTTGGCACCGCTTTTGGACCATCGTTTTTCCCTTGCTGTCACCCACTACGTTTT
>CANHXV010000119.1 GCA_947464665.1 Comamonadaceae bacterium | reverse complement strand
TGTGTAATCAACACGCCGTATTGCTTTTGATTGTTCTTCAAGCATCACTTAAAAATCTCCATGGGTTGTGTTGATGCGCTGGTAAGGCCTGCGCTTTCAAACACCTTGTTTGAGCGAGGCTTCAATGAATGCGTCCAAGTCACCGTCTAATACTTTTTGAGTGTTGGAGGTTTCAACATTGGTGCGTAAATCTTTGATGCGACTTTGGTCGAGCACATAACTGCGGATTTGATGACCCCATCCCACGTCCGTTTTGGTGTCTTCCAATTTTTGTTGGGCTTCCATGCGCTTGCGCATTTCAAAGTCATACAAGCGTGAGCGCAAACGTTTCCATGCAACATCGCGGTTGCTGTGCTGGCTGCGGCCGTCTTGGCACTGCACCACAATGCCTGTGGGGATGTGCGTCAAACGAACAGCAGAATCTGTTTTGTTAATGTGCTGTCCCCCAGCACCACTGGCCCGAAAGGTGTCGGTGCGAACGTCGGCAGGGTTGATGTCAATCTCAATGGAATCATCGACTTCAGGGTACACAAAAATACTGGCGAAGCTGGTGTGACGGCCTCCCGACGAGTCGAAAGGTGACTTTCTAACCAAGCGGTGAACGCCTGTTTCAGTGCGCATCAAACCAAATGCATAATCGCCTTCAAATTTGAGGGTGGCGCCTTTGATGCCTGCGACGTCGCCAGCAGACTCATCTTCCACAGTCACTTTGAAACCTTTGCGTTCAGCATATTTCAAGTACTGCCGCATGAGCATGCTGGCCCAATCGCAAGCCTCGGTACCGCCTGCGCCAGCTTGAATATCGACGAAGGCATTGCATGAGTCAGCCTCATTGTTGAACATGCGCCTGAATTCGAGCTGCTCCACAATGGCTGACAGCTTATTGCCTTCGACTTCAATGGTGAGCAAGCCAGCGTCATCACCTTCCTCTTTGCTCATGTCAAAAAGTTCGCTGTTGTCTGAGAGCTCGGATGTGAGGGTGTTCAGTGTGACGACCACACCATCTAAAGCCTTTTTCTCTTTGCCTAATTCTTGTGCTTTTTTGGGGTCGTTCCAGACCGTGGGATCTTCAAGGGATGCGTTAACGGTTCTTAGGCGTTCTGATTTCGCATCGTAGTCAAAGATACCTCCGTAAATCTTCAGTGCGGGCGGCCAGGTCGGCCAATTTCGCGCCAATTTGATTGATGTGTTCTGCGTCCATGAGTCAAAGTGTCCGAATCTATTAAAGATTGGATTTTCTCATGCTTAGGGGCATCTTGGGAGTCAAGTCAGGCCAAAAAGTCCTCTAGAAGCTTGGCCAATGCCGCTGCTTGGTCGTGATGCAGCATGTGACCCGCATCTTGCAGGGTGGCAATCTTCAAATCCGTGACTGATTTCAGGCGCTCATGAAACTCTTCTAGCGTGAATTTTCCCTTCCACCATTGTGTCAAAGAGTCGTCTGAGGCTTCTACAACCAAGGTCGGTGCTGTGATTCTTTTGTAAATTTCAAGTACTTCATCAACTCGGTAAAGGTAGGGATTGACCACTTTGTGGGCGGAATCACCCAAAATTCGCCATTGCCCTTGCGCATCAGGTTGGGCCCAATGCTGAGTCAGCCAATCGGCTTTGTCCCGAGACAAACGTTGGTTGGTTTTCATTAGTCTTTGAGCGACTGCAGCAGCGTCTGGGTAAGGCTTGAGGTCTAAATCACCTTTTTTGAAAGCTTGAAGTTCATCAAGCCATTGGCCCAGCCTGCCAGGGGCTTGGGAAGGGCGTGTGCTTGACATGCCAAAGCCCTCTAGATTGATCAGACGCCTGATGCGATCGGGGCGAGCGCCTGCGTACATCATGACCACATTGCCTCCCATGCTGTGGCCCACCAAATCGATGCACTGGTCGGGGCACAGTTGGTGAATCAAGGCGTCCAAATCGCCCAAGTAATCGGGCAACCAGAAACTGTCGGTGACAGGGCCTCGGGTGTGGCCATAGCCACGCCAGTCCGCCGCCAAAATGCGTCGACTCTGGGAAAAAGAATCGCTAAAGGAGTCCACCATGAACTGCCATGAGGCCGCCACATCCATCCAGCCATGGGACAAGATCAGGGGGGGCAGGCTAGATTGGGGGTTACCCCATTCACGAACATGGTATTGATACCCTCGCAAAGGGACAAAATGGCTAGTAGAGTGGCGTTTAACTTGGTACATACTGCAGAATCATAAGGAGGCAGGGAATGCGTGTCAGTCACCCGAACGACGCTTACAAGACGGTTCATCGCCAATTTGCTTGGCAGGTGCCCGCAGTTTTCAACATGGCAGAGGTTTGCTGTGGCCGCTGGGCGCGCTCAATCCAGCACCAAGATGCAACGGCTATTTTGGAGCATCAGACTGACGGTCTAGCACCACTGAGTTGGACTTTTGCACAATTGCAAAATGCAGCCAATCAGCTGAGTTCACAGCTGTTGGCCTTGGGTGTTCAAAAAGGGGACCGTGTTGCCATTGTGATGCCCCAACGGTTTGAAACGGCTGCGGCCTATGTGGCGGTTTTGCAGATGGGCGCAGTGGCCATGCCATTGTCCATGTTGTTTGGGCCTGAAGCTTTGTCATTTCGAGTGGCGGACAGCGGTGCTGCCGTCGCGCTTTGCGATGAGGTTTCTGCGCCTGTCTTGATGCGATTGAAAAAAGAGTGCTCTGGGCTGAAAACAGTTTTGGATGTGCCCAAGGTTTTGAGCTCCCAAAAAACCAAATTGGACCCAACGGAATTCAAGCCCGTTCAAACCAAAGCAGACGATCCAGCGATCTTGATTTACACCAGCGGTACCACGGGTAATCCCAAGGGGGCCCTCATTCCGCACAAAGCCTTGATTGGCAATTTAACGGGTTTCGTTTGCAGTCAAAATTGGTTTGGTTTTGACCCCCATGCATCTTCAGAGTTGAGGCCACCCAAGCCATCCTTGCCGTTGGGGTCGCAAGCTATTTTTTGGTCGCCTGCCGATTGGGCCTGGACCGGGGGCTTGATGGATGCCTTGTTACCCTCACTTTATTTTGGGCGGCCCATTGTGGCTTTCAAAGGTCGCTTTAGTCCGGAACTCGCTTTTGAAATTTTGCATACCCATGGCATCACGCACAGTTTTTTATTTCCCACTGCCTTGAAAGCCATGATGAAGGCGCAATCGCATCCGCGTCAGAATTACAAAATTATGTTGCAAGGCTTGATGAGTGCGGGGGAGGCTGTGGGTGACGCAGTGTTCGCTTACTGTCGTGATGAGTTGGGGGTGGTGGTGAACGAAATGTTTGGCCAAACAGAGATCAATTATGTGGTGGGCAATTGCCAAGTTTTCTGGCCCTCTAAGGCTGGTAGCATGGGTCGTGGCTATCCTGGTCATCAAGTGGCTGTGATCGATGAGCAAGGCAAAATCTGCAAGCCTGGTGAGGCAGGCGAAGTGGCTGTCAACCGCTTTGATCGGCATGGCCAAGCAGACCCTGTTTTCTTTTTGGGTTATTGGAAAAATCCTGCTGCAACACAAGCCAAGTTCACTGGCCATTGGTGCCGAACTGGCGATGTGGCCATTGAGGACGAAGAGGGCTACCTATGGTACCAAGGCAGAACCGATGACATGTTCAAATCCGCCGGCTATCGCATTGGCCCAGGGGAGATTGAAAACTGTTTGGTCAAGCATCCCGCCGTGATGAATGCAGCCGTCGTGCCCAAACCAGATGCCGATCGGGGTGCCTTGGTCAAAGCCTATGTGGTCTTGTCGCCAGATTTTGTGTCGCAACGGGCCGCTGCCATCAATGTGCAACATTTTGAAAGTCAAGTGATCGAGGATTTGCAGCGACACGTTCGCGGCTTACTGGCGCCCTATGAATATCCCAAAGAAATCGAGTTCATCGAGCAGTTACCCATGACCACAACTGGCAAGGTGCAACGCCGTTTCTTGCGTTTACAAGAGGAAGAACGGGCTCGCGCAAATACCAACGTGTAAATTTCAGTCAAGTGCTTGTGCAACATGGAACAACCCAGTTGAAATAGGTTTTACACTCTGTCCCAATCCAATTTTTACCAGCAGTTTTAAATCAAGATGAAAAAAATCAATCTCGGCACGTCAGATCTTCAGGTCACGCCCATCTGTTTGGGCACCATGACCTTTGGTGAGCAAGTGGCAGAAAAAGAAGCGCACACCATTTTGGACCGCTCTCTTGAATTGGGGGTCAACTTCTTGGACACGGCAGAAATGTATTCTGTGCCAGCCAAAGCCGAAACCTGCGGTGCGACTGAAAGCATTCTGGGTAATTGGTTTGCTAACAATTCTGGCGCACGCCAAAAAGTGATTTTGGCCACCAAAGTGGCAGGTCCTTCAAGGGGCATGCCTTGGGTTCGTGAAGGTGCGGGCATGACGGCCCAAGATATTTTGAAGTCTTGCGATGCCAGCCTTAAACGCTTGCAAACAGACGTGATCGATCTGTATCAAATTCACTGGCCTGAGCGCCATGTTCCTGCTTTTGGCATGATGTATTTCGATCCCACCAAGGCGGCTATTGAAACCACCCTTCATGAGCAACTCGAGGCAATGGCTAAGTTGGTCAAGGCAGGTAAGGTTCGGCACATTGGCCTTTCCAACGAGACACCCTACGGTACACACGAATTCATCCGACTGGCCGAGCAGCATGGCTTACCCCGCGTCATGACGGTTCAAAATCCATATTGCTTGGTCAATCGCACGTTTGACAATGCGATGGACGAAACTTGCCACCGTTTGGGTGTTTCTTTGTTGGCTTACTCACCCTTGGGTTTTGGTTCTTTAACCGGTAAATACGATCAAACGGGCTTAGAGGGAGCTGGTGCACCGATGGGGCGCTTGGCCAAATATGAGTCTGTGCGAAAACAGCGCTGGGCACGCCCAAGTGCCTTGGAGGCTGCGCGTTTGTACAACCAATTGGCGCGGGACAATGGCATGACGCCCACACAAATGGCATTGGCATTCTGCTACACCCGGTGGTCGGTGGCCAGCACCATCATTGGGGTGACTTCTGTGGCGCAATTGGAAGAAGACGTGAAGGCTTGGGGAACAGAATTGTCTGCCGATGTTTTGGCTGCAATTGATGCCATTCGCTTGGTTCACCGCGACCCCGCAACTTGATTCAGGCCTGAAATAGATCGACTGCAATGATCGCCCTAGAATAACTGCCAATGCCTGAACATATCCTTTCCGTCTTGCTTCATCCGCTGTCTATTGTGATCGGGTCTTACTTGCTGGGCTCTTTGAGCTTTGCTGTCATTGTGAGCCGCTTCATGGGACTTTCTGATCCCCGTTCTTATGGCAGTCAAAATCCTGGCGCAACCAATGTGCTTCGGTCAGGGAACAAAAAAGCAGCCATCTTGACCTTGTTGTTTGATGCTCTCAAGGGATGGCTCCCTGTTTTCTGGGTGGCTCAGTATGGTGCAGCTTTTGGTGTGGGTGAGAGTACCGCCGCATTAGCGGGTGTTGCTGCTTTCCTGGGACATTTGTACCCCGTGTTTTTTAAATTCCAAGGCGGCAAAGGTGTCGCAACAGCGCTCGGTGTTTTGATGGGTGTCAATCCTTGGTTGGGATTGGCCATTGCTCTGACTTGGATTGCTGTGGCATGGTTCTTCAGATATTCTTCTCTGGCCGCTTTGTTGGCTGCCATCCTTGCGCCTGTTTATTACACTTTGGGTGGCGATATTTTGTGGCCATTGCAGAGTCCTCTGCTGGGCTTGCTGTGTTTGATGGGCATCTTTCTGGTCTGGCGCCACAGAGACAATTTAAACCGATTGCTCGCGGGCACTGAATCCAAGTTGGGTGCTAAGAAAGAGGCAGCATGATCAGGCTTAATTGATTTCTTTTCGCCATGAATAAAGCGCCCTAAGGCGCTTTATTCATCAATCGCGGAAGTTGTTGAAGCTGATGGGAATCTCGGTGATCTCTTTGCGCAGCAAGGCCATGGCCCCTTGCAAGTCATCGCGCTTTGCACCCGTCACTCGAACAGCGTCTCCTTGAATTGAAGCCTGCACCTTTAGCTTGCTCTCTTTCAAGGCTTTTTGAATCTTCTTGCTGTCTTCAGTGGCAATGCCATTGCGGACTTTTAAAACTTGCTTGACTTTATCGCCGCCCATTTTTTGCACGTCGCCTTTGTCAAGGAAGCGGACATCGACAC
>CANHXV010000118.1 GCA_947464665.1 Comamonadaceae bacterium | reverse complement strand
GCCATCAAAAAACTCGAGGAAGAACTCGATGTGAAATTGTTTGAGCGCAGCGCCAATGAGGTGAGCGCCACGCCTTTGGGCGAAGAAATTATTCGGCATGCCCAACTCGTGTTGGAGCAAGCCGCCGAAATCAAAGAAATTGCCAAGCGCGGCAAAGACCCCTTGGCGGGCACATTGCGTTTGGGCGTGATCTACACCATTGGCCCTTACTTGCTGCCCGATTTGATGCGCCAGATGATGAAGAAGGCACCGCAAATGCCTTTGATGTTGCAAGAGAACTTCACGGTCAAACTCATGGAGATGCTGCGCGCTGGTGACATAGATTGCGCCATCTTGGCCGAGCCTTTTCCCGACACGGGTTTGGCCACCGCCGCTTTGTACGATGAACCTTTCATGGCCGCATTGCCCGTGAAGCATGTGTTGGCCAAGAAAAAATCGATTACTGCAGAGCAACTTAAAAACGAAACCATGTTGCTACTGGGCAATGGCCACTGCTTCAGAGACCATGTGCTCGAAGTGTGTCCTGAATTTGCCAGGTTTTCTAGCAATGCAGAGGGTATTCGCAAAAGCTTTGAAGGCTCATCCTTGGAAACCATCAAGCACATGGTGGCTGCTGGCATGGGTGTCACTTTGGTGCCACGTTTGTCGGTGCCTGCAGAAGCCTTGGCTGAAACGGCCAAGCGAAAAAAACACGAAGATCCCGACATCGCTTACTTGCCCATCGTGGACGAAGCAGGGGGCTTGCCACCCACCCGACGTGTGGTCTTGGTATGGCGCAAAAGTTTCACGCGCTACGAGGCCATTGCCGCACTTCGCAATGCCATTTATGCGTGTGAGTTGCCTGGCGTGACACGCTTGTCATGATGCCGACTCAAACTGATTGATATGCAAAGTTAGTCATTCCATGCGTGAAAAAATCAGCTTGTATTTAGACCTCATTCGCTGGGATCGACCTGCTGGTTGGCTCTTGTTGCTGTGGCCCACGCTGTCTGCTTTGTGGGTGGCCTCAGGTGGTTTTCCGGGCTGGCATTTGTTGCTGGTTTTCTCGCTGGGTACCATCCTCATGCGCAGTGCAGGCTGTTGTTTGAACGATGTGGCAGATCGCGACTTTGACAAACATGTCAAACGAACGGCAGAACGGCCCGTCACAAGCGGCCGCATCGGTGTGAAAGAAGCTTTGATGCTCGGTGCAGTGCTGGCATTGATGGCGTTTGGATTGGTCCTCACCTTGAGAGCTGAAACCATTGCATGGTCATTTGCTGCGATCGCCGTGACAGTGGCTTATCCATATGCCAAACGCTTTGTGGCCATGCCGCAAGCCGTGCTAGGCCTTGCATTCAGTTTTGGCATACCCATGGCGTTTGCTGCGGTGACGGGTGAAGTGCCATGGTTGGCATGGGCTTTGTTGGTCGGTAATTTGTTTTGGGTCTTGGCCTACGACACCGAGTACGCCATGGTGGATCGCGATGACGATTTGAAAATTGGCATGAAAACATCTGCCATCACTTTGGGCCAATGGGATGTAGCGGCGGTGATGTTTTTCTATGCCGCCTTTGTAGGCGTGTGGGGTGTGGTGCTAGACGCACTCGACAAGCCGCTTTTGTTGGCGGGCTTGGCTGTTGCAGCAATTCAGGCGGTGTGGCATTTTGGGCTCATCAAAGACCGATCACGCGATGGTTGTTTCAAAGCATTTCGATTGAACCACTGGGTGGGTTTTGCAGCCTTTGTGGGTGTGGCACTGAGCGGCCTCTGATCAGTCCTTGCCAAACTCATCACCCAACTCGCCTGCGCGTTTTTGGGCCGCCAGCATGGCTTTCACAAAGGCTTCTTTCACATGGTCTTCGGCCATGGAAGTGAGTGCCGCATAAGTGGTGCCGCCTTTTGAAGTGACGCGCTGGCGTAGCACTTCAGGTGCATCAGTCGATTGACGAGCCAAATGTGTAGCGCCGCCAAAGGTGGCTGTGGCCAAGTGGTAGGCCTGTTCTTGGCTAAGGCCCATTTGCACGCCAGCCTCGGTCATGGCCTCTAAAAAATAAAATACATAGGCAGGCCCAGAGCCCGATAAAGCAGTGACCACATCCAATTCAGACTCTTGGTTGACCCACAGCCATTCGCCTGTGCTTTGCAAGACCTTTTCAACCAATTGTTTGTCTTGCGCCGAGACGCCAGCACGGGCAAATAAACCCGTGATGCCTTGGCCCACCAAGGCGGGGGTATTGGGCATGCTGCGCACCACGCGGTCGGTTTGAAGCCAGCGCGCAATGCTGACGCTTCGGATGCCCGCGGCCACCGACAAGTGAAGTGCCTTTTGTGTAAATGCGGCCACCGGTAAAGCGGCTTCTTTGAAAACTTGCGGCTTCACAGCCCAAACCACCAAATCTGCTTCGGCCAAAACGGCCGAAGCCACTGCATGCACTTGGACATCCAAATCTTTTTTGAGTTTGGCGGCAGTTTCTGCAAAGGGCTCAATCACAACAACTTGCTTTGGCGCAAGTCCTTGTCGAATCAGGCCGCCCAAAATGGCGCTGGCCATGTTGCCGCCGCCAATGAAGGCCAACCTTACTTTTTGAAAATCAATGTGAGTCGATGAAGTCATGCGTCGTTCTCGAAAAATAGAGGGGCCATTGAACGGGTCTTGCCAAAGCTTGAATTATTTTGTCTGTTTCGGTCAATTAGGCTTATTGTCTCTTTTTCGGAAGACTGCTTTCGGTTAATCTTCAAACCATGAAGTACATCCTTGCACTTGACCAAGGCACCACCAGTTCCTGGGCGGTGCTGTTCAACCGTGATGGCCAGCTTGTTGCGACAGCTCAACAAGAGTTCACGCAATACTTTCCCAAACCAGGATGGGTTGAGCACGATGCACTTGAAATTTGGCAGACGCAAAAAAAAGTCATGCGCGATGTTGTGCAAAAGGCAGGCGTTTCTGCTTCTCAGATTCAAAGCATTGGCATTGCGAACCAACGCGAAACAAGCATCGTTTGGGACCGAAGAACCGGCCAACCCATTGCCCCCGCCATTGTTTGGCAAGACCGCAGAACAGCAGGCTTTTGCGACAGCCTCAAGCGTCAGGGCGCTGCGGCGGCCATTCAAAAGAAAACAGGTTTAGTTCTAGATGCCTATTTTTCAGCCACCAAAATGACCTGGCTGCTTGATCATGTGAAAGGTGCACGTCGACTGGCAGAGCAGGGGCATTTGGCTTTTGGCACCATCGATACTTGGCTCATTTGGCAACTCACGGGGGGAAGGGTGCATGTGACCGATCCCAGCAACGCGTCGAGAACCTTGTTGTTCAACTTGCACACACTCGCGTGGGACGACAGTTTGCTCAAGCAATTCAAGCTACCTGCTTCCATCTTGCCAAAGGTGGTTCCCAGCAGTGGTGTGATGGCCGAAACAGAAGCCCATCTGTTGGGCGTGTCGGTGCCCATTGCCGGCTTGGCAGGTGATCAACAAGCCGCCACTTTCGGTCAAGCTTGTTTTACGCCGGGCATGGCCAAGAACACCTATGGCACAGGGTGTTTCATGCTCATGAACACAGGCCATGTGCCAGTTCAAAGCCACAATCAATTGCTCACCACGGTGGCGTGGCAAGGCCCGAAGCCTGTTGCAAATGCGTGGCATTCAAGCGCATACGCCTTAGAGGGTTCTGTTTTCATGGCTGGCGCCACAGTGCAATGGTTGCGTGATGGTTTGCAAATCATTCAAAAAGCCAGCGACGTCGAAGCGCTGGCCGCCAGCGTGCCGCATACGGGCGATGTTTACTTGGTGCCCGCCTTTGCAGGTTTGGGTGCGCCCGATTGGGATGGCCAAGCGCGCGGCACTTTGCTTGGCATGACGCGTGGCACCACACGCGCCCACATTGCGCGAGCAGCTTTAGAGGCTATTGCATGGCAAGTGGCTGATGTGTTTTTGGCCATGTCCAAAGACAGTGGTTTGGCCTTGACCGAATTGCGAGTCGATGGCGGAGCCAGCCAAAACAACTTACTCATGCAAATGCAGGCCGATGCCTTGGGCGTGCCAGTGGTGCGCGCCAGCGTCACAGAAACCACCGCTTTAGGCGCCGCTTATTTGGCGGGCTTGGCCACTGGGTTTTGGGCAGGCGCAGACGAAATCACGGCTCAATGGATGCCTGATCGAAAGTTTTTGCCACAAACCACGGCTCGTGCCATTCAGGCACGGCAAACAGGACACGCACGTTGGCGCGAGGCGGTAGCCCGTTCGCGATCTTGGGCCAAAGATTGAGATGACATGACTCCTTTGTTGACAGACAGGGCGCAATTGCTTGCGCAATTGGACAATGCGCAAGAGTTTGACCTGGCCATCATCGGTGGCGGTGCCACAGGACTGGGGGTTGCTGTTGATGCGGCCGTTCGCGGTTTGAAGGTGGTGCTTTTAGAGGCCCATGACTTTGCCAAAGGCACCTCGTCGCGCTCCACCAAATTGGTTCATGGCGGCGTTCGTTATTTGGCGCAGGGCCACTTGCCCTTGGTCTGGGAAGCTTTGCGCGAACGCCAACACTTGCTCTCGAATGCGCCCCACTTGGTCCATCCCTTGCCTTTTGTCATGCCCGCTTATCGGCGAACAGACCAATTGTTTTATGGCTTAGGTTTGAAGCTTTATGACTTGCTGGCTGGCCCTGCCAGGCTGGGGCCGACCCGTTTGTTAAGTTACACAGAAACTTTGCTGGCGCTGCCGGGCGTCAGGGTGACGAATTTGGTGGGGGGTGTTCAATATTGGGACGCGCAATTTGACGATGCCCGTTTGGCCTTGTCCTTGGCGCGCACCGCAGCATCCCACGGTGCGCTTTTAATCAACCACATGCCCGTCACGGGCCTTATGACTGATTATCCTGCGGGCCGCATCAAAGGCCTAAGCTGCCAAGACTCAGAGACGGGCCAAGAGCGCAAGTTGAAAGCCCGTTGTGTGGTCAATGCCACAGGTGTCTGGGTAGACCAAATTGAGGCCATGTTGCACTCACAGCCCGGCAATGCGAGCGAAGCCAAATTGCCGCTTGCGGTCAGGCCCAGTCAAGGGGTGCACTTGGTGGTGGACGCCTCTTTCTGGCCAGGATCATCGGCTTTATTGGTGCCCCACTCCCAAGACGGCCGTGTTTTATTTGCAGTGCCGTGGCAGGGCAAAGTTTTGTTGGGCACGACCGACACGCCAAGACCCCAAGTAGATTGGGAGCCGAAGGCGCTTGAATCTGAAATTGACCAAATATTGCAAGAAGCCGCCAAATACTTGGTCAAAGTGCCACTGCGCTCTGATGTCATCAGTGTTTGGGCGGGCCTGCGGCCCTTGGCGCGCTCCGATGAAAATTCAAACGAACAGGGTGCCACACACAATGTGAGTCGAGAGCACACCGTCAAAGTGGCATCCAATGGGTTGGTCAGTGTCACAGGTGGCAAATGGACCACATACCGGGCCATGGCCGCCGATGTCATGCAATCGATTCGAAAGGCCCAACTGATCTCCTTAACTTCTGAAGATGTGACGCTGCATACCAAGTTGTGGGGTGCGCCAGTATTCAACCCAGAATACGGCCAAGGTCCGCCAAAGGATGGCGTCTGCGCCTTGGGCACGGTCAGCCCCTATGGCTCAGACGCTGAACTTCTGGCAAGCTTGCCAGGTGCTGAGCAAGGCTTGGCGACTTTACCGAGCACACAGTTGAGTGAGGCCATGGTGCGTTTTGCGGCGCGGTATGAATATGCGCGCACCGTGGAAGATGTACTGGCCCGTCGAAATCGCTTGCTGTTCTTGGATGCCAGCGCCGCACTGGCCGCGGCACCCCAGGTTGCACAAATTTTGAGCACTGAAACGGGTGTCTCACCACAATTGGCGGCTTTCGAAGCCTTGGCCAAGTCATATCAAATGCCTTAAATGCAGATTTCTTGGGCTTTTTGACACCGAAAGTGTTGACGCGGCCCAAAAATGTTGTAATATCGCGGGCTTCGCTTGTAAAAAAGCGGAGTTATCTACCCAAACAAAAGCACTGCGAGTGGTTCGCGGTGTGGATGACGGGTCCAAGACTGATCTTGGTACTTCAAGCAATCAAGCTGTAGCAATCAAGCTGCAATGCGCTGAAAGCTGGGGTGCACAAGGTGCAAGTTGGGAAATATTGAAATGATTCAGACAGAAACTCGGTTGGATGTTGCCGACAACACCGGCGCTAAGTCCGTC
>CANHXV010000117.1 GCA_947464665.1 Comamonadaceae bacterium | reverse complement strand
TAAGTTTCGGCGGCTGAAGCAAATCCATAGGCTCTGTTGCCTAGGAAAATTTGATTCATGTAGATCTCGAGAATTTGATCTTTGGTGAGCAAATGTTCAAGCTTGAAGGTCAGCAAAATTTCATAAATTTTGCGGGTGTAAGTTTTTTCAGTGGACAAATAAACATTGCGCGCCACTTGCATGGTGATGGTCGATGCACCTTGGCTTTTTCGTTTGCTCAAGTTGGCGATGCCCGCCCTGATGAGACCCAAATAGTCCAGCCCACCGTGCTGGTAAAAGCGAGAATCCTCGATGGACAACACGGCGTCTTTCATGACCTGCGGGATTTCTCGGATGGGTGTCAGGTTGCGACGTTCTTCGCCAAACTCGCCCATCAAGGCGCCGTCTGCCGTGTAAATGCGCAAAGGTAATTTGGGGCGATATTCGGCCAGATCGGACGTGTCAGGCAGTTGGGGATAGGCCATGACCATGGCCACACCCACCACCATCAGCACGGACATCAAACCTGCCAAGACCAGGCCGAACGCCCACAGACAAACGCGCAATGCCCAATGCAATCTTGGCGCTTCAATCAAGTCGGGTTTCTGTGAAGATTTTGATTTCGATTTTTTGGACATGTCTAAAGCGGAAATAACCGCTGACCGCATTGTCAAACT
This sequence comes from Comamonadaceae bacterium, assembly GCA_947464665.1. Taxonomy (GTDB): domain Bacteria; phylum Pseudomonadota; class Gammaproteobacteria; order Burkholderiales; family Burkholderiaceae_C; genus Limnohabitans_A. The sequence goes on along the minus strand of CANHXV010000117.1, from coordinate 5,646 downwards.
GCCGGGCAGAGGGCGGAATTTGAACGTTGCAGAAAGCAACTGAATTGAGAGGAATTGTAGTCCTTTCGAGTGCGCTGGGCGGGTCCAATCAAAGCACTCTTCGATGTCAATGAAAGTGAACCTGTGTTCTCAATTTCCTCACGCATGCCAACAACTTCTTTGCGGTTTGTTGTCTCCCCTGTTTTCATCCCCTTTGATGCGTTTCCCTTGCCCCATCCAAGCGGCGCTGCCAACGCAAGCCCAAGCCCAGTCAAGGTTTGGGCCGCATTGGCTGCTCAGCGTGCTCGCGTGCTGTATGGCAGGGCTGAGAATTTGGCCCATCTCATGTCGCAATTGAGGGTCGATTTCCTTCAAGGCACACCCAATCCAACCGCTCTTATGCTTCAGCCAGATGAGATTTGGGCGGGTGTTGTTGACTGCCAAGCCCATTGGGGTCCAGAGGACATTGAGGCTGAATGTTGGCTTGAGGCTGCTGCAGCACTCCAATTGCCGGTGGCTGATTTGGCGTTGGACTTTGAAGTTCATCCAAGTGCACAGGGCAATTGGTTAGCGCATTGCTGGGCTTGTCCTCTAAGCATGGTCAAGGCTTACTTGGCACAACTCAGTGTGCTGGGTCTCCAGCTCAACACCATCACTTGTGCCACACAAAGCAATGAACTGGGTCAGGCTTGGCGGTTTCAACCAAATGTCATGGCTGAGGCATTCAGGTTGCCATTCAAGGGCGAGTTGGCAAGCCAATATTTCAGTGTGTTCAAAGAAGACCCGTCATGCTGAATTTGCTTCGTTCTTCGAAACTTGAACTTCGTCAGTCATACATTGAAATGTTAATGGCAATTGGTTTGGCTGTGTGCATGGCAGGAGCCCTGATTTTTTTGGAAGAAACAGATGCACAACAAGAATTGACCCAGCTTGAATCTCAAATGGCCAGTAACGCCGCAGTGCATCAACCTGAAGTGATTTCTGAAGTCGAAGTAAGCAGCGCTCAAATTGAATTGACACGTTTGAAGTCACGCGTGAATTATTTAACGCGTCGACAGACAGAGCGAGACGATTGGAACGATGTGCAGGCTATTTTGTTTGCCAACCATGGAAGTCAAAAGGGCGTGCTGGCTGAGTTGCAAAGTCTGAATTGGCAGCACGGAAAACTAGAGTTTGAGGGGCTCAGTGAAGACCCCGCAAAGTGGCAAAGCCTGATGAACAACATGATGCTGTTTGATCGGTGGAAAACAGCCCCCCAAATTCTTCATGCGCATCGGCCGCTTAATCGGTCTTCGCCAAGTGAGGCCAGTTTGGTAGAAGTCAAAGTCAAGGCCAATCTATGGTCTCAGGCTACAAATTCACTAGTCAATCCGTCAGCACCATGAACATGCATGAGCTCAAAACTTATTGCCTGCACGCGTGCGTGTCCATGGTGTCAAGGGCATGGCCTTCGGTCGCATTTCATTGGCGCAATCGGAGTCTGTTTCGCAGTACGGGGGCCCGAGTTGGGCGTGCTATTTTGTTGTGCGGTGTCAGCATGGTTTGCCTTTTGGGGTTCTGGCAAGTTTTAACCAATGCTGGGTTCATTCAATCGCACCGCCTGAGGTGGCAACTCATGGCCATGGCGCAAATGACTCAGCAGGCTGAGCAGGCAATGCAAAACGCCAAAGCCAGCGCATTGGCTTTGACGCATGCCCAAACAAATGATCAACTGCTTGAATACCAACTTCAATTGGACGAATTGATCTTGGCTTGGCCAAATTCTGCTTTGCGCATGCAGTTGATCCATCGTTTGCAGCAACTCGCGCAGGCAAAAAACTTGCAAATCGTCCATATGAAATTCACTCCTTTAACCGATCAGCAAGGCTTTGAAGTCGGCGCTTTAGATGTCAGTCTGAAGGGAACTCAATGGGCCACCTCTGCTTATCTGCAGTCACTGAATCAGTTGTTTCAAAATGGCATTTGGTCTCAATTAACTTGGCGTTGGATGCCAACGGGCGATTACTCGCTAGATGGACAAATCCATTTGTTGTGGAATGCCGAAGACGCCTTCACGGACACAGGGGTTGAACTCCAAGCGGCCAGCCGAGTCAAAGCCGAAAAAAAGGCGCTCAGTTTGGATGCACGTGTATTGCCAGACCATTCTGTTGGACAAATGCGGCTGGTTGGCGCCGCTCAATCACTCACGGCATCTGGTTGGACATTGTTTTGGACGCTTCTTCAATCGGGTCGGCAAGTCAGTGCGGTGCAAGCTGGGCAATACTTGGGCATTGAAAACCGCCTTGTACATTCTTTGGATGAAAAGGGGCTGTGGTTGAGAGATGAATGGGGCAACTCCGCCACTGTGCTCCCCTGGGAAAAGGTATCACCATGAGCGACTTGAAATATCAAGGGCCTCAAGCGATCAGGTGGGTGGTGTGGGCCTTGCTTCAGTGTTGCATCATGGCGCCTCTCAGCGCCCTTGAATTGGAGCAAAAGATGAAGTGGCGCTTCCAAAACATCGAGGTCAAAGCTTTGCTCCAGTCGCTTGCCGAAATGGGGCAACAAAATTTAATTGTGGCCGAGGGCATATCGGGATCCGTGACGCTTCACTTGAATGACATGACTTGGCGTGAAGCCTTGGCGGTTGTTGTGCAATCTAAAAATTTGGTCGCCACCCAACAAGCTGGCGTCTTGTGGATTGCCCTCAAAAAGGAAGTGCCCGAAAATTTACAAGCCTTGGCCATTCCTTTGAAATATGCCAAAGCGCTAGATGTGGTTCAGCGCTTGCAATTGGCCGGAAGTGGCACTGCGAGTTCGGGACATCATTGGCTTAGCGCGCGGGGTACGGTCATGGCCGAGCCGCGAACCAATCAATTGTTCTTTTTGGACACCCCAGTTTACTTAAAGCAAATGCAGGAGGTCATCAAGCGCTTGGATGTACCCGTGCGCCAAGTGATGATTGAAGCGCGCATTGTGGAAGCTGAAGAGCAATTCGGAAAGTCCTTGGGTGTGCGTTTGGGCGGCGCTTTCGCGGCCCCTTTTACAGCGCCTTATGCCGCCAATGCCAAGCCTGTGAATTTGGCAATCAGTGCCCAAGCCTTGGGCAGCACAGGGGGTGTGCAGCCTGGCTTTTCTTTGAATTTGCCAGCAGGCTCAGCCGGTCAAACCATCTATCCGCCGCCCAGTTTTGCCATTTCGCTGTTCAACGCAGCAGCCAATCAATTTTTAAACCTCGAAATTTCTGCCCTTGAAGCCGACGGCAAGGGCAAAGTGGTGGCCAGTCCGCGGGTGGTCACAGCCAATCAAACCAAGGCTTTGATTGAACAAGGCACTGAGTTGCCCTACCAGGTGAGTAACGGCAATGGGGCAGCTTCCGTGGCCTTTCGAAAGGCCAACTTGAAGCTGGAGGTCACGCCGCAAATTACGCCAGAGGGAGCCGTTGTCCTTGAATTGGACATTGCCAAAGACAGCGTGGGCCAAATCACAGCAGCGGGCTATGCCATCAACACCAAGCATGTGAAAACACAAGTTTTGGTGGACAACGGGGGCACCGTGGTCATTGGCGGTATTTTGGAGGCTGCCGATAAGGAAGATGTGGCTCAGTTACCAGGGTTTGGCAGCTTGCCAGGGCTGGGTTGGCTCTTTAAAACCCAGCAATCCACGCAAAGGAAAACAGAAATGTTGATTTTTGTGACCCCCAGAGTGCTGGCAGAAAACCTAATCCCAGCGCCCTCGAATACACTTGAAGGCTTAATCCTTCCTTGAATTTCTACTTTTGCTCATTATTTTTGTTGGCCTTCCAGGATCTGGCAAAACGACCATCGGCAGACAGATGGGGCGTCGACTCGGCCTGCCTTTTTTGGATTCAGACAGTGTCATTGAGCAACGTTTAGGGTGCTCGATTCGAGAGTTTTTTGACCGAGAAGGTGAAGAGCGTTTTCGCGACATTGAGCAAAGCGTCCTTGACGATTTGAGCAAGTACCACCACGGTGTGCTGTCCACAGGAGGAGGCTCGGTGCTTCGGCCTGTCAATCGACAAAATTTGCACACCCGTGGCAAAGTGGTTTATTTGCGCTCAACGCCCGAAGAAGTTTTTAGAAGACTGAAGCACGACATGCAAAGACCGCTTCTGCAAGTCAACGATCCTCAAGAAAAGTTGCGAGACTTGTTCAATGCACGCGATCCGCTGTATCGTGAGACAGCGCATTTTGTTTTTGACACAGGCCGACCCAGTCTCAACAGGTTGCTTAACACCATCATTGCAGAGTTAGACCTCCTTGGTTTTGACACCCATGCTGCAAGCTCACTTCCAAGCCGAACATGACCGCATTGCACACACCCACCGAAACTGTCCGAATCGATTTGGCTGACAGAAGTTATGACATTCTGATTGGTGAAAGTTTATTAGGACAAGCTAGCACCTACAGCCAATTGCCCAAAGCTGCAGCCGCCATGATTGTGACCAACACCACGGTCTCACCGCTTTATGAAGCAGCTTTGCGCCAGGCGCTATCGGGCTATTACAAACTGATTCACACTGTTCAGTTGCCAGATGGTGAAGCGCACAAAGATTGGGTCACCTTGAACCTTATTTTCGATAAATTGCTTGGCCTGGCTTGCGATCGCAAAACAGTCTTGTTCGCATTGGGCGGTGGCGTCGTAGGCGATATGACGGGCTTCGCAGCAGCCAGCTTTATGCGGGGTGTGCCGTTTGTCCAAGTCCCCACCACGCTGTTGGCGCAAGTCGATTCTTCGGTGGGCGGCAAAACAGCCATCAATCACCCGATGGGCAAAAACATGATCGGAGCCTTTTACCAGCCGCAGCGGGTGGTGTGCGATTTAGGGGTTTTGAAAACTTTGCCAACACGCGAACTCAGCGCTGGCTTGGCCGAAATCATCAAATATGGACCCATCGCCGACATGGCGTTTTTTGATTGGATTGATGTCAACTTGGCTGCCTTGAAGGCCTGTGAAACTCGGGCCATGGCGCATGCTGTGAAGCGCAGTTGTGAAATCAAGGCTTTCGTGGTGGGGCAAGATGAGCGAGAGTCGGGTTTGCGGGCCATCTTGAATTTCGGCCACACGTTTGGCCACGCCATAGAAGCGGGCCTGGGCTTTGGTGAGTGGTTGCACGGCGAGGCGGTGGGCTGTGGCATGGTGATGGCTGCCAATTTATCGGCCGACATGGGCTTGATCGATGCTGTTTTTGTGAAGCGTTTGACCGACCTCATCGAGCGCGCCGGTTTGCCCATCAAAGGCCCTGTGTTAGATGTAAAAGACAATGCAGGACACTATTTGGCACACATGCTGCATGATAAAAAATCAGTGGCCGGCGATATTCAATTTGTCTTGATGGATGGCCTTGGCAAGGCCCGTGTCAGTGCGGCACCAGAAGCCATGGTGCGTGCTGTAATTGACCGTTGCTGTGCTTGAAATTTACGCCTGTTTTGCTGAAAACTCACGCGGCAGGCGACATGCCGAAGTGCCCGCTCCTACGCGCAATGACTTTCAACGAGACCGAGACCGCATTGTCCATTCAACGGCTTTTCGTCGATTGGTCTACAAAACACAGGTTTTTTTGAATCACGAAGGTGATTTATTTCGAACCCGATTGACACATTCTTTAGAGGTGGCGCAACTGGGTCGTTCGATTGCCCGTGCCTTGGGATTGAATGAAGATTTGGT
>CANHXV010000116.1 GCA_947464665.1 Comamonadaceae bacterium | reverse complement strand
CATGAGGCGCCCGCACAAGCCATCCTCGCCCTGCGAGCTCAAAGTAGCTCAAAGTTTCTTAACCACCACCAGCCCCTTCAAATACTCCCCTTCCGGAAAATAAACCGTCATAGGGTGATCTGGCGCCCCTTGCAACCTCTCACTGATGTACCCATCCACCCCTGCATCCGTGCCCGCAGAAGCCACAATCTTGTGAAACAAATCGGCACTGATCCCCCCCGAACACGAATAGGTAAACAACTCACCCCCTGGCGCCAACAGCTTAAACGCCAAGCGATTGATGTCCTTGTAAGCCCTTGCAGCCCGCTCAGCATGCGCCGCAGTAGGCGCGAACTTAGGCGGATCCAACACAATGGCATCAAACTGTCGCCCCTGCTCAATGAAAGCTCGCAACGACGCATTCACATCGGCATCCATGAACGTGGTGCGCGACAGATTAAACCCATTGAGCAACACATTGGCCTTGGCTTTCGCAAGCGCAGGCCCCGACGAATCAATCGACGTGACATGCCCAGCACCGCCCGCCAAGGCCGCCACCGTAAAACCACCGGTATAGCAATAGCAATTGAGCACATTGTGAAACTTGCGAAACAGCGTGTGCTGGTAAAAATGGTAACGGCTGTCGCGTTGGTCCAAATAAAAACCTGTTTTATGGCCTTCGGCAATGTTGAGTGACAACTGCCAACCATGCTCCTGCAAAATGATTTCTGTGGGGCCCTCACCCCGCAGCCAACCTGTGACTTCTGGCAAACCTTCAAGGGCGCGAACATTGGCATCAGAGCGCTCATAAAGCTTGCTAAGCCCTGTAGCTTGAAGCAATGCATCGGCCATCACAGACTTGAAACGTTCAGTACCGCAAGACGTAAATTGCGCCACCAATGTATCGTCATAGCGATCCACAACCAAGCCAGGTAAACCATCCGATTCACCATGGACCAAACGCAGGCCATTGCTCTGAATGTCAAACAAACTGCGCGCTTGAACAGATTTTTGAATCAGGCTTTCAATGAATGCGGCTTCAATGCGCTGCGCCTCGTTGAAACTCCAAACACGCGCCCGAATGCGCGAGACAGGACTGAACGCAGCCCACGCTAAAAACACCCCATCGCTAGACTCAACCCGCACAGTTTCGCCGGCATCGGCACTGCCTTTGGCAATGGCCGATTCAAAAATCCAAGGGTGTCGGCGTTGCAAAGAGCGCTCTTTGCCTGCTTTGAGTTGAATCGTTTTCATAGCGCCATTGTCCCACTCCGATACAGACAAAATTTCTGCAGAGAAGGCGATTATTTTTTCTCTTTGCTGCCTGCGCCCCTTTTGGCACGGGGGTGCGCCGCATCGTAGGCTTTGGACAAATGCTGAAAATCCAGACGCGTATAGACCTGTGTGGTGCTGATGTTGGCGTGACCCAGCAACTCTTGAACAGCGCGCAAGTCACTGCTTGACTGAAGCAAATGACTGGCAAACGAATGCCTCAACATGTGCGGATGCACTGGGGCTGCCATGCCTGCCAACAAACTGCGCCGCTTCAACCGTTGCCACACCGACTGCGCTGTTAAACGCGTGCCATGCCGACCCGGGAAAAGCGCCAGCGCCGCGTCCGACAAGCCCGGTAACGATTGCGTCATCATGCCCAGCGCCTGACTGCGCATGGGCAACCAAAGCTCAAGCGCCTTCAAAGCGGCCTGCCCCAAAGGCACAGTTCTGCGTTTGCCACCCTTGCCTTGCACCATGACTTCTGCACCTTGCAAATCAATCCAGCCACGGCCTTTTTTAGCGGCTTCTGTGCTGGCCGCAACGTCCAAGCCCGTCAGCTCGGCCACACGCAAACCACAACCGTAAAGCAGCTCGACCATGGCCACATCGCGAGCTTCAAGCCAAGGATCATCGGCTTCTTCAGAGTGTTCGGCCAACTGCATTGCCTCGTCAACGCCCAAGGCCTTGGGTAATGGCTTGGAAACTTTAGGGGCACGCACACCTTCCACCGGATTGTGCGCAATGAGATTTTCACGCGCCAGCCAATGGTAAAAACCGCGCCAACCTGACAAGATCAAGGCAATGCCGCGGCCCGAGCGGCCACCACTGTGCATTTGCGCCACCCACCTGCGCACATGCAGGGTTTGCACATGTGCCAAATCAATGTTGGCAGCCAGCGCCAATTCGGAAAGTTTTTGCAGATCTAAGGCATACAGCGTCGAGGTTCTCTCGGCCAGGCGTTTTTCAAAACGCACATGGTCAAGGTAACGAGCGACGCGCTCGTCCATGCTGACGCCTTAACCCTTAGATGGCAGCAAGGCCGACAGGGCCGCACTGCAAAGCTCAGCCAAGTGCTCCAGAAAATCGGTGCCCATGCCACTGTGAAAGCGCTGGGTATCGGGAGACGCCAAAACCAACAAACCAAAAGGCGTCTGATCTTTAGACAAACGCAAAGGCAACAATGCCACAGAGGCTGCCTGCGCTGGTTCTTGCAACCATTGAACCGCTTCAATGTCGGTGCCTGCACCCACAAAAGGTGAGGCATAACTGCTTGCTGCTTCTTTGACTTGCGCAGTCACTGCTTGGGCATAAGGCGCATCTGAAAACACATCGGCGACACCCCACAAACGCACCGCCACTTGCGGCACTTGAAAGCGCATCTCAATATTTTTCAATGCAGAAGGCACTCTTTCAGAGGCGGGAGTTTGCAACAACTCACAAGCCCATTTCTGTAGCTTTTCGGTGATGATCATGTTCTCATTGCCATGGCGAATCATGTCCATGATGCGCATTTCAAGCGCGCGTATTTTGTCGCGCAGCATTTGCGCTTGACGCTCTTGCAAACTCACTGATCGGTGATTGTCCGGACTCATCAAATGGACCGATGACAACAACTGGGCATGCCGCGCAAAAAAATCAGGCGTATTGGCCAAGAAATCAGCGATGTCGTCTTCCGTGATGGGATTCATCGGATTGATGGATGTAGGGGTCATGCCTGTCTTTCTAATCAAGGTAATTCTGGAACATCGATTTCGCCTTCAAACACCGAAGTGGCGGGGCCTGTCATCCAAACGGCTTGCGAAAGGTCGCTCAATGCGACGCCCTGCCATTCAATGCTGAGAACGCCGCCGTGCGTTTGCACATCAACTTTAGGGTTGAGCAAGCCCATGCGAATGCCAGCCACCACGGCAGCACAAGCGCCAGTGCCACAAGCCAAAGTTTCGCCTGCGCCGCGTTCAAACACGCGCAATCGAATGGCATCGCGGCTGAGGACTTGCATGAAACCCGCGTTGACGCGATTGGGAAAGGCACTGTGGTTTTCAATCAAAGGGCCTTGCGTCAAAACGGGCGCCGTGTCAATGTTGTCGACCCATTGAATGGCATGTGGATTGCCCATCGACAGCACCGCCACATTGGCCAAGACAGGTTTGCCTGTGCTGGCGTCCATCAAGCTCAACGGCAAATGCCACACTTCACAGCCTTTGACCAAGCTGTGTTTCAGTCCCGCCAGATTGAAAGGCACTTTCGGAAAATCAAAGATGGGGGCACCCATGTTGACAGTCACCCGGCCATCGGCATTCATCTGCAATTCAATTTCGCCTTGTTGCACCTGAACGCGGACGCGGTCTTTGGTGGTCAGTCCTTTGTCTCTTACATAGCGCACAAAACAACGTGCACCATTACCGCAATGCTCCACCTCACCGCCATCGGCATTGTGGATGATGTATTCGAAATCGATTGAGGCATTGGGCGCAGGGCGTACCGTGAGAATTTGATCAGCCCCCACACCAAAGTGACGGTCAGCCAAGAAACGGTATTGGGCCCTCGACAAGTGAAAGCGCTCTCGCGTTTCATCGAGCACGACAAAGTCGTTGCCAGCCCCTTGCATTTTTGTAAAGCGAATTCGCATGGCTGAATTATCCTCGGTTCGGCATCTGGTTGGCACAAGGCCTGATAATCGGCAAATGGTCAGACCTCATCAACTTTTGCACCCCCAGCGAGAATCCGTCGTACCACGGCCGGCCGCCACAGTGCTGTTGCTGCGCGACAGCCCTCAAGGCATTGAAGTGCTCATGACTCGGCGCTCGCTCACAGCCAGTTTTGCACCTGGCGCTTATGTATTTCCTGGGGGCGGCATTGACGCACTCGATGCTGAGGCGCATGCGCATGCGCTGCGCCGACCCACCCAAAGTGACCTGCACCTCACCCAAGCCATTGCCGCCATTCGCGAAAGCTTTGAAGAGTTGGGCATCTTGCTGGCCTATCGAGTCGACCACCGCATGGCCACCGCACAAGACATCGCCTTGCTCGATCGAAGCCAGCCCTTTGCAGCCCAATGTGCCGCTTTGGGTATGAAATTGGCCGCCGAACAAGTTTATGTTCTGGCCCATTGGATCACCGACCGAGATTTACCCAAGCGCTTTGATGTACCCTTCTTGGTGGCCCGCATGCCCGAGGGTCAAACACCTGTGGCCGATGAGTCCGAGCAATTCGAGCCGGTGTGGGTGCGCCCTTCTGATGCGCTCACGCGACATGCTGCGGGTGACTTCTTCATCGTCTTCCCCACCATTCGCACTTTGCAACGCCTCACACCTTTTGCCAATGTGCAAGCAGTGCTTGATGCCTGCGCCGTCAACGACGAACCGCTCTGGACCAGCTGTCCTCGCGCAGGTTGGTTGGCGGGCAAAGAAGAGCGGTACATGGAGCACGAGTCGCCCTTTGGCGAATTGGCGCTGACCAGTCCCGATGGTCAAATCGTGCACCACCTAGATTGGCAGTCAGACCATCCGGTGGCACTCCTTCAAAATGTGCAACGCCTGACTGCGCCCAATCCTGGTGTGATGACGGGCCCTGGCACCAACACCTACTGGGTGGGAGACCCAAACAGTGGTTACATCGTGATTGACCCGGGCCCTGCAGACCCCGATCATTTGACAAAAATTTGGCGCGCCACTGGCGGTCAAGTTCGCATGATTGTGTGCACCCACTCACACCCCGATCACTCGCCCGGCGCCAAACCTTTACAGGCGCTTTGCAAGCGTCAAGCGGAAGGCGCGCCCCTCATTTTGGGCTTGTCCTCAGCCAGCACGGCCAATGCGCAAAGCCAATTCCAGCCCGATCGCGAACTTGCGCATGGCGAAATTTTGAAGGTCGGTGAGCACAGCTTGAAAGTTCTGCACACCCCTGGTCATGCCGCCAATCATCTGTGCTTGGCCTTGTTAGAAGACGGCTTGTTGTTCTCTGGCGATCATGTCTTGAACGGCAGCACCACGGTGGTCAACCCGCCCGACGGCAGCATGAACGATTACCTCGATTCATTGGACTTGTTAGCCCATGAATGCCAAACGCACCAGCTTGAATTCATCATGCCCGCACACGGTTATGTGTTGGGATTTGCCGCACAAGCCATTGCTCAGCTCAAAGCGCATCGGTTAAAGCGAGAAGCCAAAGTGATCGCAGCCATGCGCGCCTTGCCGCATGGCACCCTAGAAGAATGGGTAGCGCATGCTTATGACGACGTGCCCGAACGTTTGTGGCCGGTGGCTGCACGGTCTCTACAAGCCCATGTGGATCGCATTCAGTCGATGCCGCCTGGCAACAACTGACATGCCATGACACCCCTTCAAACTGCTAAGGAGACCGAGGGCATTCGCTTGTCCAAGCGCGTGGCCGATATCTTGAAATGCTCACGCACCGAAGCCGAGCAAGTGATCGTGGGCGGCTGGGTCAAAGTCAATGAGGTGGTGGTGGACGAACCCGCTCACCGTGTCAGCCTCGAAAATATCGAAATTCACAGCACAGCTCAGCGCGGCAAAGTGCCCTTGCTCACGGTCATCGTGCACAAGTCAGCCGGTCAAAGTTGTTTGGCCTCAAGCCACACCAACATCTGGAAAAACCTAAAACCCGAGATGCGCTCCAACCAAGACCGCTCAGGCATCAGCCTCACGCCGCGACTTCAAAAAATCTTGCAATGCGCCGCTGCCTTGGAAGATGCAGCCACGGGCTTGGTGATTTTGTCTGAAGACCCCAGCATGCTGCGCAAACTTCAAGACGAGCGCACACCCTTAGAGCATGAAATGCTGGCCGAAGTAAAAGGCTCGGTCAGCCCCGACCAACTGCGCGACATGTGCCCCGTGGGCCTCAAAACCAGCATCAGCAGCGAGAATCCCCAAAAAACGGGTTTGCGCATGGCCTTCAAGGGGTACCAACCGGGGTATGCCGCTGGCGTCATTGAAAATACAGGCCTGCGCTTGCTCGGGCTCAAAAGGGTGCGCATGGGCAGGGTTTTGATGGCCCCTTTGGCGCCCGGCCAATGGCGAGCCCTCATGCCCTATGAAAGATTTTGAAAAAAT
>CANHXV010000115.1 GCA_947464665.1 Comamonadaceae bacterium | reverse complement strand
GCAAAGTTTTTTCAAGGTTAGTGATGTGAATTTTGTTGCGATGTCCAAAAATAAAAGGGGACATTTTGGGGTTCCAAAAGCGTGTTTGGTGTCCAAAATGAACACCGGCTTCCAGCATTTCGCGCATGGTAACTGACATAGATTTTCTCCAAAGGTTAGGTCTAAAATCCGGCTCACACATCGGCTGTTTGAATAAGCCCTTTCGGGTTTAATCTTGACAGCCAACACCTTGAAGGAGCTGGTTTGCGATTTACTTGCAGGGAAATTCCTGCTAAGCCAGTCGAGTATAGCATCCAAAATGTCCGATTTACAGCCCTTTTCAAGCCCTCCCACCCCTAGAAAACCATCACCATGCGCCCTGACCTGATTGCCACCCTGCAAGCCATAGCCCAGCAACAAACCAGCCCGCAAGCTGAATGGGAAAAAAGCCATGAAATTGCCCGCAGTGCAGCCTGCGACAAGGTCTTTATGGACTTGTCCCCTGCAGCTGGACCCTCTGTTTTGCACGAAAAAAGCTTGGTGAACTCAGCCCTCAAGGGCTTGGCCTTCTCCGTCAAAGACTTGTTTGATGTGGCTGGGCAAGCCACTTTGGCAGGCTCCAAAGTGCTGAAAGGCGTTCCTGTCGCCCATGCAGACTGCCCTGCCGTAGCCAGACTCAAAGCGGCCGGCGGCAGCAATTTAGGCCGAACCAACATGGTGGAGTTTGCGTTTTCTGGCATTGGCAACAACCCACACTACGGAACTCCGGGGGCTTGGGATGCCAAAACAGACCAAGCGGTGTTGAGCCATGGCAAAGGCCATGTACCCGGTGGCTCGTCTTCTGGCGCGGCAGTTTCTGTGGCCACAGGTGCGACTTTCATTGGCATGGGCTCCGACACCGGCGGCTCCATTCGCATTCCAGCTGCCCTCAATGGCGTGGTGGGATTTAAAAACACGGCTCGCCATGTGCCCACCTTGGGCGCAGTGCCCTTGTCAACCACCATGGACACCATCTGCGCCATGACGCGCAGTGTGCGGGATGCCGTTGTGGCACACGAAATTTTGGCCGCTCGAACGGTAGCCCGCGCAAGCAGGCCTCTCTCCAGTTATCGATTGGCCGTACCAACACACCTCATGCTCGATGGCATGGAAGCTGGCGTGCAAAAGGCCTGGGAACGCAGCCTGTCTCGTTTGTCGCAAGCGGGAGCGCGCATAGTGGAAGTACCACTTTTTGAAATCAAAGAGCTTGCAGGACTGCTGGCCACAGGCGGTTTTAGCGCTGCTGAAAGTTACACCTGGCATCGCCATCTTCTAGAAAAAGATGCGGCTGGCTACGACCCTCGCGTGTTGGCGCGCATTGTACGGGGTGCCAACATGAAAGCTTTTGAATATTTGGATTTACAAGCTGGCCGCGCGGCCTGGATTGCACGGATGCAATCGGCATTGAATGCTTGCGATGCGGCCCTGTCCCCCACTGTGCCTATCTATGGTCCTACTTTGGAAAGCGTGGCACCCGGTCAAGAAAGAGACGACGCATTTTTTGCGGCCAATGCTTTGTTGCTGCGCAACACCAGCGTGATCAACATGCTAGACGGTTGTGCCTTGTCATTGCCCATTCATGAGGCAGGCGAATTGCCGAGTAGCATGATGATTTGGCAAGGCCCCATGAAGGACGATGCCATCTTGAATGTTTCACTGGTCATTGAGGCCGCTTTAAGCGCTTAAGGGCCTGCATGCATTTGTTTAAGACTTGCCCGTTGCTTAACTTTCGGCCTTGGCTTTGAAAAAAATCAACTGGCAAACACCGTTAAAACTTTTCGACGTGGCACAAACCCGCCAGCTTGAAGCCATTGCTGATTTGCACAACTTGAGTGGTTACAGCCTCATGGAACAAGCTGGCTTGGCCGTTGCGCAGTTGGCCATGGCGGTCAAACCCTTTGCCAATTGCTATTGGATTTTTTGTGGGCCTGGAAACAATGGCGGCGATGGAATGGAAGCTGCTGCGCAGTTGCATCAGCGCGGTCAAAAAGTAGTTGTGGTGCTTTGGCAAACTCAAAAGCGCCCAGCTGATTCTGAGGCTGCGTTGAAAAAAGTGTTGGGCCTTGGCATCCGCATTGTCAGCCAACTAGATTCGACACACAGCATTTCATCCTCAGATTTGGTCATCGATGCCCTGCTGGGCATTGGCTTGCGAAATCAAAATACCGCCTCTGAAAATGCCAATATTGACGAAGTCCCAAGCATGCTTGCTTGGATTGAAACCGCATACCAATCAGATGTAGATGTGTTGGCCGTTGACATTCCATCAGGGCTCAATGCCAACACAGGCAACTTTGGCGACGTATCGCTTCGGCGAGCGTCCATTCAAGCCGCGCACACGCTGCAATTGCTGAATGCCAAGCCGGGTTGTTTCACTGCCAGCGGCCGTGATGCCTGTGGCACCTTATGGCTGGACGCCCTAGGCAGCGAAGCATTGCAGCGTGACTTGGATGCTGCGGCACGCCTTAACACCTTGACACAACCCAAGCAGCAGCAAAGCCATGCCAGTCACAAAGGAACTTTTGGCGATGTGGCCGTGGTGGGCGGCGAGTCTGTTCAAGTGCGCGGCATGGGGATGACAGGTGCAGTTGATCTGGCAGCATTGGCAGCGCTACATGCAGGTGCTGGACGCGTCATGGCTTGTTATTTAAACAATGACGCCTATTTAGCAACTCGGCCCATGGAAGTGATGGCGCGCAGTTTGGAGGCACTCGATCTTCAAAATGGTGTGGTAGTGTGTGGTTGTGGTGGTGGCATTGGAATTCGAAAAGTGCTACCCAAAGTTTTGCAAGAAAGCGCTCAACTTGTTTTGGATGCAGATGCGCTCAATGCCATTGCGCAAGACCCTTGGCTTGAAGATTTGGTGCGTCAACGCGCTGCCAAAAACAAGCCTACCGTGATCACACCCCACCCCTTGGAAGCGGCCCGGCTTCTAAAGACAAACACAGCCCAAGTGCAAAATGATCGCCTACAAGCAGCTCAGAATTTAGCCCAACAATTGAGATGCACAGTCGTGCTAAAAGGATCTGGCACTTTGATTGCACAGGCCGGTGAAACCACTGTCATGAACCCCACAGGCAGCGCACGCCTTGCTACGGGTGGCACAGGCGATGTGCTGGCTGGCGTCTTAGGGGCGCGCATGGCACAAGGGCTTAACGCATTTGAGGCTGCCTGCTCGGCGGTTTACGAGCATGGCCAAGCGGCCGATAACGCACCCCTGACACCCACCTTAACGGCGCGTGCCTTGGCACAACTTATCCGCGCCCCGCAAAAGGCATCTTAGTAGCCATCACTGTGTGGAACATCACGTTGGCTTCGAGTGGCAAGCTGGCCATGTACACCACCGATTTGCCGACCAAGGCCACATCCATCAAAGGCTCGGCTTTGATTTCAAGGTTGGCTTGTGGCACACCCTTTGCCATTTTCATGGCCATGGGTGTGGCCGCGTTGCCCACATCAATTTGACCCACCGCTATGTCGTACTGACGGCCATCCAACGAAGCCGTTTTGGTCAGGCCAGACACCGCATGTTTGGTGGATGTGTAGGCAATGGAAAAGGGCCTAGGCGTGGTGGCTGAAATAGAGCCGTTGTTAATGATACGGCCGCCCATGGGCTTTTGATCTTTCATGACGCGAAAGGCTTCGCGAATGCACAAGAACATGCCCGTCAAGTTGGTATCGACCACACTCTTCCACATTTCCAAACTCAATTCGGGCAATGGAATTGCTGGCGTACTCACACCGGCGTTGTTGAACAGCAAGTCGACACGTCCAAATTTTTTCACACACTGAGCAAACAAGTTAGCGACAGAATCTTCTTGCGTGACGTCTGTTGGAACTGCCAACACACGCGATCCGGCGTTTAGAGACTTGGCCTCTTCAACCACCTCTTCAAGATTGGCCTGCCTTCTGCCTGCCAATACAACGCTCCAGCCGTCTTGCAACAAAGCCATGGCTGTGGCTTTGCCAATTCCAGAACCTGCACCGGTCACGATGGCAATTTTTGTAGAGTGTGTCATGGGCTCCGTCTCCTAATGAAATTGAAATGACTAAAAAGAAATCTACTGAACTTGGCAAAAAGATTCAGCGGCGATTTTTTCGCGCTTGAGTGGATTTTTTTTGACCAGTTGACTTTGATGCTGCACCTTTTGCAGACGTCTTGGCTTGTCGATTGGGTGAACTTAAGCCCTCCATCTTTCGACCTTTGAAAGGACGCGACTGATTGGGCTTGGCTTTGATGCCCTCAGCACTCAATTCAGTGCCTCTTGTGGCGCCACGAGAGCCAGCTTTGTTCACGCTCTTGTCACGCAACTGTCGAGGGCTGAACTCTTCTGCTGGATTGACCAATCGAAAATCAATTTTTCTGCCGTCCAAGTCAACACGACTGACTTGAATTTGAACACGTGTGCCAATGGCATAGCGAATACCGGTTCGCTCTCCACGCAATTCTTGGCGCGCTTCATCAAATCGGAAATACTCACCGCCTAACTCGGTAATGTGCACCAAGCCTTCGACATATAAAGAGTCCAAGGTGACAAAAATTCCGAAGCTGGTGGCTGAAGTGACCACGCCAGAATACTCTTCGCCCAAATGCTCGCGCATGTATTTGCACTTCAGCCAAGCTTCAACATCACGGCTGGCTTCATCGGCACGGCGCTCATTGGCACTGCAATGCAGACCCGCTGCTTCCCATGCTTGCTGTTCGGCGGGCGACATTTTGATGCGCGGTGCATCGTCCATTTGAGCGCCCGCTTTATTTTTCTGCAAACGCTTGGCCAACTTGGCATGCGCCTCGCCTGGCAATGGCAAAACGGGTAACTGGTATTTCTTGTTCGCCAAGATGGCTTTGATGACACGGTGCACTAGCAAGTCGGGATAGCGGCGAATAGGACTGGTGAAGTGCGTGTAGGCCTCATAGGCCAAGCCAAAGTGGCCACTGTTGATGGGGGTGTAAATAGCTTGCTGCATGGAGCGCAGCAGCATCGTGTGAATTTGCTGAGCGTCTGGTCTTTCTTTGGTAGCCTGGGCAATGTTTTGAAACTCACTCGGCTTAGGTTCATCACTGACGGTATAGGGCAAGCCCAAGGCCTTCAAGTAATTGCGCAGCAAATCTTTTTTCTCGGGCGTGGGGCCTTCGTGCACGCGGAACAAACCAGGATGCTTACTGTTCTGAATGAAGTCTGCACTGCATACGTTAGCTGCCAACATGGCTTCTTCAATCAGGCGGTGTGCTTCGGTGCGGACCCGCGGCACAATTTTTTCAATGCGGCCGTTGTCATCGCAAATAATTTGCGTTTCCGTAGTTTCAAAATCAACTGCACCACGAACAGCGCGAGAGGACAGCAAGGCTCGGTACACATCGTGCAAATTGAGTAAGTCATTCACGCGAGCTTTGCGCTTGATAGCTTCGGGGCCTCGGGTGTTTGCCAAGATGGCCGCAACTTCGGTGTAAGTGAATCGCGCGTGGCTGTACATCACCGCGGGATAAAACTGATAGGCATGAACATCGCCATTGGCTGTAATGAGCATGTCGCAAACCATGCACAAACGCTCTACCTCAGGATTCAGTGAACACAGGCCATTGGAGAGTTTTTCGGGCAGCATGGGAATGACGCGGCGCGGAAAATACACACTGGTGGCGCGATCGTAGGCATCGATGTCAATGGCACTGCCTGTGGCTACATAATTGCTGACGTCGGCAATGGCCACCAAAAGACGCCAGCCTTTGGTCTTGCCAATTTTGGCCGGCTCGCAATACACCGCATCGTCAAAGTCGCGCGCATCTTCACCATCAATGGTGACCAAGGGAATATCGGTGAGGTCAATGCGATCTTTGGAATCTTGCGGCCGAACTTTGTCAGGCAACTCACGCGCCAATTCCAAACATGCTGCAGAAAATTCGTGAGGCACACTGTATTTGCGAACGGCAATGTCAATCTCCATACCGGGGTCGTCAATTTCGCCCAATACTTCTTTCACGCGACCCACAGGCTGCCCAAACAATGCCGGCGGTTCAGTCAGTTCAACCACCACCACTTGACCCGGCTTGCCTGAACCAATGCCAACTTTAGGAATGAGAATATCTTGGCCATACCGCTTGTCTTCTGGCGCCACAATCCAAATGCCACCTTCGTTGAGCAAGCGGCCAATGATGGGATGCGCAGGTCGCTCAATGATTTCAACCACACGACCCTCGGGTCTGCCTTTTCGGTCTTGTCGAACGATGCGAACCTTCACACGATCTTTGTGCAACACTGCACGCATTTCGTTGGGCGGCAGAAAAATATCACCGTCAGCATCATCACGGATTAAGAAGCCGTGACCATCGCGATGTCCTTGCACACTGCCCTCGATTTCATCGAGGAGTCCAGAGGGTTGGCTAATTTTTTTGATATACAATCCTTCGTTCTTGTCCTGAGAGCCCAGGTGGCGGAATTGGTAG
>CANHXV010000114.1 GCA_947464665.1 Comamonadaceae bacterium | reverse complement strand
GTGGTGATGGCTTCGTCAAACGCATTGGTGTGCAGCGAGTTGCAATTGTCGTAAATGGCAATCAAAGCTTGCAGCGTGGTGCGAATGTCGTTGAACTGAATTTCTTGCGCGTGCAAAGAACGGCCAGAGGTTTGAATGTGGTACTTCAGTTTCTGGCTGCGTTCGTTGGCGCCGTACTTGTTCTTCATGGCAACTGCCCAAATGCGGCGCGCCACACGGCCCATCACGGTGTATTCGGGGTCCATGCCATTGCTGAAGAAGAAACTCAAGTTGGGCGCAAAGTCGTCAATGTGCATGCCGCGCGCCAAGTAGGCTTCTACAAAGGTGAAGCCGTTTGACAACGTGAAGGCCAATTGGCTGATAGGGTTCGCACCCGCTTCGGCAATGTGATATCCACTGATAGATACGGAGTAGAAATTGCGCACATCGTTGTTGACAAAAAATTGCGCAACGTCGCCCATGACCTTCAGGCTGAACTCGGTGCTGAAGATGCAGGTGTTTTGGCCTTGGTCTTCTTTCAAGATGTCAGCTTGCACGGTACCGCGCACATTGGCCATCACCCATTCACGAATTTTGGTCGCTTCGGTATCGGTAGGTTCGCGGCCGTTTTCAACTTTGAATTTTTCCAAATTCTGATCGATGGCGGTATTCATGAACATGGCCAATATAGACGGCGCAGGGCCATTGATGGTCATGGACACGCTGGTGCTGGGGTTGCATAAGTCAAAGCCACCGTAAAGCACCTTCATGTCTTCTAAAGTGGCAATGCTCACCCCCGAGTTGCCCACCTTGCCGTAAATGTCTGGACGGGGATCGGGGTCGTTGCCATACAAGGTGACCGAGTCAAATGCCGTGGACAAACGTTTGGCAGCCATGCCTGCGCTTAGGAGTTTGAAACGTGTGTTGGTTCTGAATGCATCGCCTTCGCCCGCAAACATTCGTGTGGGGTCTTCGCCTTCCCGCTTGAAGGCAAAGGTACCCGCGGTGTAGGGAAAACTGCCTGGCACATTGTCAAGCATGAGCCACTTCAAAATTTCGCCATGGTCTTCGTAAGTAGGCAAAGCCACTTTGCGAATGGTGGTGCCAGACAAACTTTTTGAAGTGAGGGCGGTGCGAATTTCTTTGTCGCGAATTTTGACGACGTATTCGTCGCCCGCGTAGGCTTTTTGCATATCGGGCCACTGGCCTAACAATTTGCGAGTGCCAGGGTCTTGCGTTTCTTCGCGGCGAACGGCCAAGTCGATGGCGGCCTCGGCAGCTTTGGCGCGACCTGGTTTGTCGACTTCCAACATGACTGCGGCGGCGCGAAGTTGCTGAATTTCGCGGGCCAATTTGGCTTGTGCACGGGCTTGTTTTTTATAGCCGCGCACGGTGTCGCTGATTTCTGCCAAGTAGCGCGTGCGCGCGGGTGGCACGATGGGTGTTTGGTTGGTGCTGTAGCGCACATTCACGAGGGGAAGTTGTCCCGCTTTGAGTTTCAAACCCAATTCGCCCAAACGCACTTTGAGCGCTTGGTACAAAGCTGTCACACCATCGTCGTTGAAGCGCGCGGCCATGGTGCCAAACACGGGCATTTGTTCTGTGGGCACGGTCCAAGCTTCTTTGTTACGCTGAACTTGTTTGGCCACATCGCGCAGTGCATCGCTGGCGCCTTTGCGGTCGAACTTGTTGATGGCCACAAACTCGGCAAAGTCGAGCATGTCGATTTTTTCGAGCTGGCTGGCCGCGCCAAATTCGGGTGTCATCACATACATCGGCACATCGACGTGCGGCACGATGGCGGCATCGCCTTGGCCAATGCCTGAGGTCTCTACCACCACCACATCAAAGCCAGCCACCTTGCAAGCGGCCACCACATCGGGCAGTGCGGCAGAAATTTCGCTGCCAAAATCGCGCGTGGCCAAACTGCGCATGAACACGCGCTGGCCATTGCGCCAAGGGTTGATGGCATTCATCCGAATGCGGTCACCCAGCAATGCACCGCCGCTCTTGCGGCGGGAGGGGTCAATGGATACCACCGCAATGCGCAAATCATCGCCTTGGTCCAAACGCAAACGGCGAATGAGCTCGTCGGTTAAAGAAGATTTTCCCGCACCGCCTGTGCCCGTGATACCAAGGACGGGCACTTTGTGTTTGGCGGCTTCTGTGCGCAATGCAGCCACCATGTTGGCAGAAGCGCTGCTGTTTTCCAACACAGTCATCAGTTGTGACAATGCGCGCCAGTTGGCTTCGGTGTTGCCTTGAATGGCTTTCAAATCTTTGGGCGCATAAGGACTGATGTCTTTGTCGCAGCGCATGACCATCTCGCCAATCATGCCGGCCAAGCCCATGCGTTGGCCGTCTTCCGGGCTGTAAATCCGGCCCACACCATAAGCATGCAACTCGCGAATTTCAGCGGGAACAATGACGCCACCGCCACCGCCAAACACTTGGATGTGCTCGCCACCGCGCTGGCGCAGCAGGTCGACCATGTATTTGAAATATTCCACATGGCCGCCCTGATAGGAGCTGATCGCAATGCCTTGCACATCTTCTTGCAACGCGGCCGTGACCACTTCGTCTACCGAGCGGTTGTGACCCAAGTGGATGACTTCAGCGCCCATGCTTTGCAAAATGCGGCGCATGATGTTGATGGCGGCATCGTGGCCATCAAACAAGCTGGCTGCTGTGACAAAGCGCACTTTGTGTGTGGGTCGGTATTCGGCAAGGGCTTTGAATTCGGCAGACAAATCGGTCATAGCAAGGTTCCATTCAGTCTTTACGTTTACGTCAACGTCAACTGGCGATCTTAGCTGTTTTACTGAGAAAAGTCTTACAAATCAACATGCCGACCAGCATCGCGGCCGTAAAAATCAGGGCATCTGTGCTTAAGAGAGCACTCGCCAGGGCCGGCCCTGGGCAATAGCCCACCAAACCCCAACCCGCGCCAAATAAAACGGCGCCCCCAAGCAATGGCCAATCAATTTGGCGCTGAGCGGGTTCATGGAACTGGTTGGCAAACAAGGGGACTTTTGAAATTCGATGAGTCCATGCAAAGCCAAGCAAGGTGACGCAGACGGCGCCGCCCATGACAAAGGCCAAAGTGGGGTCCCACAGGCCTGGAAAGGGGCCTTTTCCCATGGCGGTGATGTCTAAAAACCCCAATACTTTGAGGGGCTGAGTCATGCCAGAGAGCACCAAACCCGCTGAAAACAAAAGACCTGCCGAGAAGGCCAGGCCTAATCGGCCGGCTTGGTGAGGGGTAGCGCTCATGCCGCACCTCGCATCAAAGTGACGGCCAACATGCCCGTGGCCATGAAAACACCCACGGCCACCAAAGACCTGGCGGACAACCTGCCCAAGCCACAAACGCCATGGCCACTGGTGCAGCCACTGCCCCAGACCGAGCCAATGCCGACCAAAAGCCCTGCAGGAATGAGCAAATACAGGGGTCTAGTGGGAATGGTGGGTATTTCCAAGCCCTGACCCAACAGACATCCACCCAGAATCAAGCCTGCTAAAAAGGCCCATCGCCAAGTGTCTGGGTGGGTGGGTGCCACCATGGTTTCTGAGGTGATGCCGCTGATGCCGGCAATGCGGCCGAGGCCCCACCAAAGCAAACAACTGGCCAATCCAATGAAAATGCCGCCCAGTCCGGCAGTGAAATAAGGGTGCAAATTAGCAAGCATCAAGCAGGGTTCCCAAAATAGGTTGAAAAAGGCTGGCAAAAGTTATCATAATTTGTTGTCCTCTTGAAAGATTTACATGAGCCGCATTGCCGACCCCGAAAAAAAGAAAGCCCTATGTGCCCGTCTGGCCCGAATTGAAGGCCAATTGAGGGGTTTGCAAAAACTCATTGAGACTGACGCAGACTGCGAAAAAATTGCGCAGCAAATGGCCGCTTCTCGAAAAGCTTTGGACAAATCCTTTTTTGCCATGGTGGGTTGCATGATTGAGCAAGGTGATCAATCGGCAGAACATGTGGCCGAAATGCTCACCAAATTTGCCTAAGGCTAGCCATGCCTCAATCGCACGCGCAAGTCATTCAACTGTTTGACAACCATTCAAGCACTTATACCTATTTGGTCTTTGATCCTGACACGCTAGATGCCGTCATCATTGACCCCGTGGACGATCAAATTGAACGCGATCAAAAGCTCATTCAAGACAAGGGCCTTCAAGTCAATTGGGCTTTAGAAACCCATGCGCATGCAGATCACATCACCAGCGCAGGTTTGCTGGCTGAGCATTTGGGTTTGAAAACGGCCGCACCTGAAGGCTGTCACATTGGCACAGCCTCGGTGCAACTGGTCGACGGTCAATTGATTCCGTTTGGAGCGTTTGCGCTCAAGGCATTGCACACCCCTGGCCATACAGCAGGCAGCATGAGTTTTTATGTAGCTGACAAAGATGGCGGGCATGTTTTCACGGGCGATACCTTGCTCATTCAGGGCTGTGGCCGGACAGATTTTCAGTCGGGAAGCGCTGAAGCGCTGTATCACAGCCTGACTGAGATCTTGTTCAAATTGCCTGAAGGCACCACGGTCTGGCCAGGGCATGATTACAAAGGCCGAACCCATTCAAGCATTGGCAATGAAATCAAAAACAATGTGCGTGTTGCGGGTCAAACCAAAGAACAGTTTGTGGCAACCATGAACAACCTGAACCTGCCGAAGCCGCGTCGAATAGATGAAGCGGTCCCCGCCAATTTAAATTCTGGATTACGGCAAGATGCCGGAGGAGAGCCTGTGCGAAATGATGTTTTAACCATTCGGCCAGCCCAAGGCTATGCCGGCGATGTCTACCCAGAACTGGCTTGGCATTGGGTGCAGTCAGGCGAGGCGGTATTGGTTGATGTGCGCTCTGATGCCGAGCGCGCTTGGGTGGGCTTTGTGCCTGAAGCCAAACCGTTGGCTTGGAAGCAGTGGCCTGTGGTGGATATCAATCCAGAATTTGATGCTGGCATTCAGGCGATTGCGTCAGCAGGCCTCAAAATTGTATTGCTCTGCCGAAGCGGTGTCAGGTCTGTGGCTGCAGCGCAAAGGGCCAGTCAGTTGGGCATCGAGGCCTTCAATATTTTGGAAGGTTTTGAGGGCGATCCCGATGCCCATGCGCACCGTGGCAAATTGGGTGGTTGGAGAATGCGCGGACTGCCTTGGAGACAAAATTAATGAATACAAAAGCCGCCCCAGCTTCGCTCAGCCCTCAAGTTCAAGCCTTGCTTGCGCGCATTGAGGCTAAGCAAGATGAGGTGGTGGCGCTCACGCAAGACTTGGTGCGAATTCCAACTGTCAATCCACCTGGCGATGCTTATGAAGCTTGTGCCAGGTTCATTGGCGAACGTCTCAAGCCGCGGGGCTTTGCGGTGGAGTATGTCAGAGCGCACGGCGCACCTGGCGACTCAGATGCCAAACCGCGGGTCAATGTGGTAGCGCGCTGGCAAGGCTCAAGTGCCGGCGATTGTGTTCACTTCAACAGCCACATCGATGTGGTGGAAGCCGGTAGTGGCTGGACTTCCGACCCCTTTGGCGCAGAAATTCGCGAGGGCAAAATTTATGGCCGCGGTACCAGTGACATGAAGGGTGGCTTGGCGGCCAGCATCATTGCGTGTGAAGCCTTGATCGAATCGGGACTGCCCATTCCAGGCGCACTGGAAATCAGTGGTACTGTCGACGAAGAGTCGGGGGGCTTTGCGGGTGTGGGTTATTTGGCAGAGCGCGGCTACTTTAGCAAGCCACGTGTGCATCACGTCATCATTCCAGAGCCTTTAGGGGTCGACCGAATTTGCTTGGGTCATCGGGGTGTTTGGTGGAGTGAGGTAGAAACCAAGGGGCGCATTGCGCATGGCTCGATGCCCTTCCTGGGCGACAGTGCCATCAATCACATGAGTGCCTTCATTCATTTGCTTGAAACTCAATTGCAACCACGCTTGAAACAGCGCCATACTTCCGAGCCCGTTGAGCCGCCAGGTGCCCGCGTGAGCACCTTGAACATCAACAGCATCCATGGCGGTCAAGTTGAGCAGCACTATGTGACCGATGCCCGTGGCTGGCCCACCGCTGATTCACCGTCACCGGTGGTGGCCCACAGTTGCCGCACCGTCCTCGATCGACGCTTCATTGCAGAAGAAAATTTAGAAGCTGTGAAACAAGAAATCATTGACATGCTCGATGAATTGAAACGTACGCGTCCTGGTTTTGATTTTGGAATTCGCGACATCATGAGTTTTGTGCCTACCGCTACCCCTCGCGATGCGCCTGTGGTCGATGCCACTGCGCGAGCCATTGCGCGTGTGTTGGGGCGCGAGCCTTCTTATATTTCGAGCCCAGGCACCTACGATCAAAAACACATTGTGCGAACCGGCAAGCTGAAAGACTGCATTGCATATGGCCCGGGTATTTTGGATTTGGCGCACCAACCCAATGAGTATGTCGGCATTCAAGAGTTGGTGGATTCGGCCAAAGTGATGGCGCTGGCCAGCCTCACTTTGACGGGCGCCATGCGTTAAAAATTCAAGGCTTAAACAGCTCCCTGGCTTTAAACCCCAGATGGCCGCCTTTGAATCAAATCTTGC